>JAQGKM010000143.1 GCA_028290125.1 Hyphomicrobiales bacterium
TAACCAGGTGCTGATCGAGGCGACGATCGCCGAAGTCACTTTGAACGACGACCTCAAGTTCGGCGTGCGCTGGTTCTTCCAGAACCAGAAAGGATCGCGAACCGGGACTTTCTCGAACCTTCTCAACGGCGCCGTGGGATCGTCTTTCCCGGGCTTCTCCTTCGTGGCGAAGGCGGCCAGCAACCAGGTCACGATCAACGCTCTCAATGACGTGACGCGCGTGAACGTGCTGGCCTCGCCAAGCCTGATGGTGCTCGACAAGCGCACGGCTGTCCTGCAGATCGGCGACCAGGTGCCGATCACCACGCAGGCACAGCAGAGTATCGCGGTGCCGGGCGCTCCGATCATCAATTCGATTTCCTACAAGGACACCGGCGTCGTCCTCTCGGTCACGCCGCGCATCAGCGAAGCCGGAAAGGTGTTGCTGGATATCGAGCAGGAAGTCTCGACGGTGGCCCGGACCACGTCGTCGAACATCGACTCGCCGACCTTCGGCCGCCGCAAGGTGAAGACGACCGTCGTCGTCGGCAACGGCGAGAGCATCACGCTCGGCGGGTTGATCCAGGATCGCGTCACGCTCACCAACGGGCAGGTGCCGATCCTCGGCGACATTCCCATCATCGGCAACGCGTTCAAGGAGAAGCAGCATACGATCGAGAAGACGGAGCTCGTCATCATGCTGACGCCGCGCGTGGTTCGCGATCTCGGCGAGGCGGCGGCCGTGACCGACGAGTACCGCGCGCGGGTCCGCAGCTTTGCGCCGACGAAGGACCCGGGCAAAATCATTCTGCAGAACGTCAAGCGGACGTTGCGGTGATGACGGAGCGGCGAGGAAGATGAACGTATCGTCGTCAATCGCCTTCACCATGGACCCGGCCGGCCCGGCGTTCCGCGACGCCTTCGGCGCCTTCCTTGTCGGCCATGCCTTGCTGGATCCCGCCGCGATCGAGCGCGCGACGCGCGCTGCGTCGATGAGCCGTGAGCGTTTCGATCATGTGCTCCTGAAACTCGGCATCCTGTCCGACGCCGATCTCACGAATGCGCTCGCCGGATTTCTCGATCTGCCGGTCGCGACGGCGCATGACGCGCCGCAGGACCCGGTGCGCGCAGAAGCCCTGCCGGCGTCTTTTGTGCTCGGCAATCGTGTGCTCCCGCTGAGGTTCGACGGCGAGGCGCTGGTCGTCGCCGTGGTCGATCCCCTCGACAGCCTTCCGCGGCAGTCGCTGCGCTTCGTGCATGACGGACCGATTGCGCTGGCGGTGATCAGCGAACGTGACTTCTCCGTCGCTGCCCAACGGCTTTATGCGGGATCCGCCGCAGAGCGGCCGGGCTCGCGCGCCAACGAGGACCTCAGCGAAGGCGACCTGCAGCGCCTCAAGGACCTTGCGAGCGAAGCGCCGATCATCAAGCTGGTCGAGCGCATTCTCGGCGAGGCCGTCGAGATGGGCGCGTCGGATATTTACGTCGAGCCGCATGGCGACAGGGTGACGATCCGCTATCGCGTCGACGGACTGCTGCGCCTCGCGCAGGAGGCGCCTGCGGACGTGCGGGCGGCGCTCCTGAGCCGCATCAAGATTCTCGCCAACTTGAACATCGCCGAGCGGCGCATGCCGCAGGACGGGCGACTGAAGCTGTTCATCCGCGGCCACGACATCGATTTCCGCATCGCCACCATCCCGACGCTCGAAGGCGAGTCGATCACGCTTCGCGTTCTCGATCGCAGCCGCGTCAATCTGGATTTCGAGAGCCTCGGCTTCACGCCCTCGCAGATCAAGGCGATCACCGAGCTCTCCACCTGCGCCAACGGCGTCATCCTGGTGACGGGTCCGACCGGCAGCGGCAAGACGACGACGCTCTACACGATGCTGAAGGCGCTGAACCGCGTGCAGTCGAAGATCTTCACCGTGGAAGATCCGATCGAGTACCAGCTCAAGGGCATCAGCCAGGTCCAGGTGCAGGAGGTCATCGGGCTGGATTTCCCGATGGTGCTGCGCTCGATCCTGCGACATCACCCCGACATGATCATGATCGGCGAAATTCGCGATCAGGACACTGCACGCATTGCCGTGCAAGCAGCCCTGACCGGGCATCTCGTGCTGTCCACGCTGCACACGAACAGCGCCGCCGAAACCATCACGCGCCTCGTCGACATGGGTCTCGAGCACTTTCTGCTCGGCTCGACGGTGCGTGCGGTGATCGCGCAGCGTCTCGTGCGACGCCTTTGCGACCGCTGCGCCGGGCCGAACCCAAATGCAGCCGCGCTCGAGGGATTCATTCGCGACCGTGCGCCGAGGGTCGCGGTCGGTGCGGCGCGGCTGCGGACCGCGACCGGATGCCCGGCCTGCGCGGGTGTCGGATTTCAGGGGCAGGTCTGCGTGGCCGAGATCATGCCGGTCGGAGAAGCGTTACGCGATGCGATCATGGCGCGTCGCAGCGGCCCGGACCTCGACCGCATCGCGCGCCAGGAGGGCGTCTTCAGCCTTCTGGAGGATGGCGCGAGCAAGGTCTGGGATGGCACGACGACGATGGAAGAGGTGCTGCGCGTCACCGGTGAATACGGGGACCTGACATGACCCGCTACCGCTACGAGGCGTTCGATGCGACAGGCAATCTGGTCGCCGGAGAGGTGGATGCGCTGTCCACCGAGCGCGCTCATGAGGCGGTGCGTGCACGCGGGGTGACGCCGTTTGCGGTCAAACATGCGCCCGAGGGCAGCGCGTCTTTCAGCCTTTTCTCGAAGGAGCCGAGCCTTTCCGAAACGGAGCTGGCGAACTGGACTCGCGATCTGTCCGTGCTGCTCAAGGCGGGACTGCCGCTAGACCGCGCCCTGAAGATCACGGGAACGAGTTCGCCGGGGCGCAACGCCTCTCTCGTCGCCGAGCGATTGATGGAGCGCGTCCTGCGCGGAGACTCGCTGGCGGCCGGCATGCAGTCGTTGCCGCAGGTCTTTCGCGAGGACTACGTGCGTCTGGTGCAGGCAGGCGAGGCAAGCGCGACGCTGGGCCTCGCGCTCGAAAACCTTGCCGGACTGCTGGATGCGCAACTGGAGTTTCGGAAGCGGTTGCGCAGCGCGATCGCCTATCCGGCGTTCCTCGTCGCGATGACGTTCGGCTGCATCTGGATCGTGATGACGCTGCTTGTGCCTGCGGTGACGCCAGTGTTCGTGGACAATGGCATGCCGTTGCCGACCTTGCTGCGCGTGCTCGACAGCTTGCACAATTCCGGTGCGGAAGCGCTCACGATCCTGCTCGTCCTCGCCGCCATCGTCGTGTGCGCATGGGCTCTCGCACGCAGGAACGAAGGTGTTCGCCTCTGGATCGACCGTCAGAAGCTGCGGCTGCCGGTCGTCGGACGACTGGCGCAGATCCGCGACGCCGCGCGCTTCACCAGCGCGCTGGCGACCTTTCTCCGGTCGGGTGTTGCGCCCATCGCTGCGCTGCAGTCGTCGTGCCGCCTGGTCCGCAATCGGCACGCAGGCAAGTTGCTGTCCGAAACGGTCGAGAGCGTCCGGCATGGGGCAAGTCTGGGGGAGGCGATCTCGATGAACGAGGCGTTGCCACCAGTGGCGCGCCAGATGATCGTCGTCGGCGAAGAGAGCGGCAAGTTGAACGAGATGCTGTTGCGCGTCGCTCTGGTGCTCGACAGGCAGGAGGCGGTCTGGACCGCCCGCATTCTCGGCGTGATCTCGCCTGCACTGACGCTGCTCGTCGCGGGCCTGATCGCGTCCGTGCTGCTGTCGGTCATGAGCGCGATCCTGTCCATCAACGATCTCGCGGTGTTGCGATGAAGGACGGCGCAGACGGCTTTGCGCTGCTGGAAACCGTCGTCGCGGCGGCGCTGCTGGCGCTGTTGTTTGCGATCTACCTTCCCTCGGTGCTGAGGGCGCCGGGGCAGGCGCAGTTTCAGGCGGACATGACGCAGGCCATGAGCGTGCTGCGCACAGCGCGCGCGGCGGCGCAAACGAGCCAGCGCGATGTCATGGTGGCCTTCGACCCGGCCCGGCACGCGCTCGTATCCAGCGGCGCGCGTGCGGCGACGATACATCCGCGCACGTCTGTCGAACTGCGCGCCACCGGCTCGGCG
>JAQGKM010000196.1 GCA_028290125.1 Hyphomicrobiales bacterium
CGGACTGTCCAAGGCGGATGTAACCGAGACCGACTTCGCGGATCACGCCCAGCGATCGGTTCAGGGCAGGATCGTCCGCAAAGAACGCGTGGGCGGCGTCGACCGTCATGCCGAGGACATCGGCGATCGATTTGTCCCTGATCTTCACGTCGAGCGTCTTCTCGTTGTAGCGGGCGCCGTGACATGTGGGGCACGGCGCGTAGACGCTCGGCAGGAACAACAATTCGACGCTGACGAAGCCCTCGCCCTGGCAGGTCGCGCAGCGGCCCTTGGCGACGTTGAAGGAAAAACGGCCCGCATCGTAGCGCCGCGCACGCGCCATCCTGGTTTCGGCGAAGAGCCTGCGCACGCGGTCGAACAGACCCGTGTAGGTCGCAAGGTTCGAGCGCGGCGTGCGGCCGATCGGCTTCTGATCGACCACGACCAGACGCTTCACATCGTCGAGGCCGCTCGCAATTGCCCCGCCGATCGTCTCGACGATCGTGCGCTCCAATCCCTCCTCGTCGCCTTCCGCCGGCATCGGACGCCCCAGCTTGCCGCCGACGGCCTCGACCAGAAACTGGCTGACCAGGGTCGACTTGCCCGACCCCGAAATGCCCGTCACGCTGGTCATGACGCCAAGCGGAATATCGACGTCGAGCCGGTCGAGATTGTTGCGTGTGACGCCGCGCAGGCGCAGCCAGCCTTTCGGCTCACGCAACGGGCCCGACGGCGCCTTGGCTTCCGCAAAGAGGTGCCGCCTCGTCTCGGACACGGCGATCGTTTGCAATCCGTCGGGTGGACCGCTGTAGAGCACCTCGCCGCCCTTCTCGCCGGCGCCCGGACCCACGTCGACGATCCAGTCGGCCTGGCGGACGACATCGAGTTCATGCTCGACCACGAACAGTGAATTGCCGGCCGCCTTGAGCCGCGCGAACGCCCGCAACAACGCCTTGGTGTCGTCGGGATGAAGGCCGGCCGAGGGTTCGTCGAGCACGTAGACGACGCCGAAGAGATTCGAGCGAACCTGAGTGGCAAGACGCAGCCGCTGCAACTCGCCCGGCGACAAGGTCGGCGTGCTGCGCTCGAGCGTCAGGTAGCCGAGGCCGAGATCGAGCATGACGTCGAGCCGCGCCACCGCGTCGCGCGCGATGCGCTGCACCACGATCGCCTTTTCGGGATGCAGGTCGTCTGGAAGCGCCTCTCCGGCGAAGGGGCGCAACACGGCGGAAAGACGCGCCAGCGGAATGCGCGAGATTTCGGCGATGTCGAGCCCCGCAAAGGTGACGGAGAGGGCCTCGCGACGCAGGCGCTTGCCGTGGCAGAGCGGACACGCGGCGCCGAGCATGTATTGCGCAGCGCGCTTCTTCATCATCGCGCTCTGTGAATTTGCGAATGTGTGGAGCACGTGCCGCCGGGCGCTGGTGAACGTGCCCATGTAGCTCGGCTCTTCCTTCCGCTTCACGGCGCGCCGGACCTCCGCGGCGTCGTAGCCGGCATAGACGGGGACCGACGGCTGCTCGTCGGTGAACAAGATCCAGTCGCGCGTCTTCTTCGGCAATTCGCGCCAGGGCCGGTCGATATCGTGGCCGAGCGTCGTCAGGATGTCGCGCAGGTTCTGTCCCTGCCATGCGGTGGGCCAGGCGGCGACAGCGCGCTCGCGGATCGTCAAGGTGTCGTCGGGCACCAGCGACTGCTCTGTCACTTCGTAAATACGCCCAAGCCCGTGGCACTTCGGACAGGCGCCCTCCGCCGTGTTGGGCGAAAAGGATTCGGCGTAGAGCAGCGGCTGTTTCGGCGGATAATCGCCAGCGCGCGAGTAAAGCATCCGCAACAGGTTGGAGAGCGTGGTGACGCTGCCGACCGACGAGCGCGTCGTCGGCGACCCGCGCTGTTGCTGGAGAGCGACCGCGGGCGGCAGTCCCTGCACGTCGTCGACTTCCGGCACGGCCATCTGGTGGAAGAGCCGCCGCGCGTAAGGCGACACAGATTCGAGATAGCGCCGCTGCGCCTCGGCATAGAGCGTGCCGAACGCGAGCGAGGACTTGCCCGAGCCCGAAACGCCGGTGAACACGACGAGCGCATCGCGCGGAATGTCGACGTCGACGTTCTTGAGATTGTGCTCCCGGGCGCCGCGGACCCGCACGCAGCCGCTGCGCTCGGCGCCGTCGTCCTGCCTCGCCGCCCGCTTTGCTCGATCGTCCATGACGGCAGTCTCTTGATTTCAGGCGCGGCGCAATGCGACTTGGTCAGCGCCTACTTCGCTGCGAGAAGCGAAAGCTTGTGGATCTTCGGCGGCTCTGAAAACAGGTCGCTCGCCTTCGCCATCAGGGCGGCAGCCACCTGTCCGTCGAGATGCGCCTGTCGATCCGCCTCGCTGTCGAACGTGTCGAAGATTGCGAACTGACCGGGCCCCTCTTCGATGGCGTACCAGGTCAGGGTGCCGGCTTCGGCTTCAACAAGCGGAAGCGCCGATTTCAGAAACGCCGCAACTTCGCTTTCCTTGCCGGGCTTCGCCTTCAGCGGAACGTAGAGAGCAAGCTTGGCCATGATCGTGGTTCCTTCTGCGGTACTCACACGAACCTGTCGAAGCCCCCTGTTGTTCCAGACCGGCGCGCAGGCTTGACCTTCACAGCATCGGCAGCCCGCGGCGCGGTCGGCCACGCGGGAAAGCCGCGTCGATCAGCGCGATCTCGGCCTGTGCCAAGTTGATGGCGGATGCGCCCGCATTCTCTTCGACATGCGCGACCGTGGACGCCTTGGGGATCACGAAGACGGATGACTGCCGCGTCAGGAACGCAAGGGCGATCTGGCGCGTGGTGGCGCCATGCGCCTTTGCGATATCGGCAAGCACGCGACCGCCCGGCGTGCGGGCGTCCGGAAAATCGTCGTGCCCGAACGGACTGTAGGCCGTGACCGCGACAGCGTGCTGCTCGCACCAGGGCGTCACAGCATGTTCGATCGCGCGTTCCTGCAGATGGTAGAGAACCTGATCGCAGGCGATGCTCGAGCCGCCGGCGATCCGCCTGACCTCTTCGAGATCAGACACGTCGAAATTGCTGACGCCCCAGGAGAGGATCTTGCCCTCCTGACGCAGCGCCTCGAACGCCGCAATCGTGTCCTCGAGCGGATGCGGTCCACGCCAGTGCAGAAGATAGCAATCCAGCCGGTCGGTCCTGAGCCTCGCGAGCGATCTCTCGCAAGCGATCTTCGTCCCGCGTAGGCTGGCATTCTGCGGCAGCACCTTGGAGACCAGGAACACGTCCTCGCGCCGGCCCGCGATGGCCTCGCCGACCAGCTCCTCGGCGGCGCCCGACCCATACATTTCCGCCGTGTCGATGTGGTTCATGCCGAGCTCGACGCCGCTCCGCAAGGCGGCGATCGCGGATGCGCGGTCGCCGTTTTCGAGGTACCAGGTGCCCTGGCCGATGATGCTGACCTCGCGCTGCAGCGGACCGAACCGCCGCTTGCGAACGCCGGCCGGCGCGCTGCGCATCGCGTCAGGCTGCATGACGGCGCCCACGTGCAGTATCACGGATGTCTAGCGCCACGATCCAGCTCCCTTGCTTGTGTGATGTGCGCTGCGATCATCGTGCAGCATGTCGTGCGCCGCTGTCTTCCGCAGACGCCCTCAGGTGGAATACCTGTCGCGTTCAACGGAGGATTTCAACGCCCGTGCGAACGCGAAGCCCGCATGATCATTCTCAATCGAGACCTACAAACGTTGGTTTGAATTGGCGAGAACAACTGCGGGCGTATGCTGACCTGCCCGGGTTCGGACACCGATCGCGGAAAGGAGCTCCACATGGATTTGCAATTACGAGGCAAGACAGCCCTGGTTACAGGTTCGACAGCGGGCATCGGCTTCGCCATAGCCAGCAGGCTCGCCGCAGAAGGCGCGACAGTCACCATCTGCGGCCGTGATCAGGCGAAGCTCGACGCCGCCGCCAAGCGGATCGCCGCAATCGGAACGGTTCGCGCAGTTTGCGCGGATGCGGCGACGGCAAGCGGCGCGGCGAAGCTGATTGCGGAGACACCCGAGACCGACATCCTGATCAACAATCTCGGCATCTACGAAGCCAAGCCGTTCACCGAGATCACGGACGCCGACTGGCATCACCTGTTCGAGGTCAACGTCGTGAGCGGAGCGAGACTAGCGCGCCATTATTTTCCGCGCATGATGGCTGCAAACTCCGGTCGGATCATCTTCATCGCCAGCGAGAGCGCGCTCGTCGTCCCCAGTGAGATGATCCACTACGGCATGACCAAGACTGCGCAACTGGCGATCGCGCGCGGGCTCGCTGAACTGACGCGCGGCTCCGGGGTGACGGTCAATTCCGTCTTGCCGGGGCCGACACGATCCGAAGGAATCATCGAATTCATCCGGTCGGTCGTCGACGACAAGGACGCCCCGGAAGCGGAACGCGAGGCCGCGTTCTTCGCCAAGATGCGTCCCTTGTCGCTTATTCGGCGGCTGATCGAAGCCGATGAGATCGCCGCGCAAGTCGCTCTTCTCGCAAGCCC
>JAQGKM010000198.1 GCA_028290125.1 Hyphomicrobiales bacterium
CGGAGAGCAATCCAGGCTGCAGCAAGGGCAGCGTGATCAGCCGGATGGTCGTCCAGAACGAGGCGCCATGCACGCGCGCCGCATCCTCGAAGGCGGCGTCCATGCGCTGCAGCGGCGAGATGATGAAGAGGTAGACGTAGGGCGTGTAGAACAGCGACAGAATCCAGATGACGCCCGCCAGCGAATAAATGTTGGGGCCCTCGATCGACTCGCCCGTCAGGCTGCCGAGGCTCGTCTGCATCAAGCCGCTATAAGGCGCGACCAGGAAGATCCAGCCGATCGCGCCGACATAGGGCGAGAAGAAAAATGGAATGAGATTGAGCGTCTTGAAGAGCTCTCGCCCCGGCACATCGGTGCGGCTGACGATCCATGCGAGCGACGTGCCGAGCACGAGGCTGAGCGACATGGCGCCGAGCCCGCAGATCAAGCTGTTGACCGCGGCTTGATGAATTCGCCGGTCTGTAAACAGCCAGGCGAAATTGGCGAGCGAGAACTGCGGGTCATCGCCGACCCAAAGCAGGAACGAGCGCGCAAGGCCGGCCAGGAACGGGCCGACGATCAACAGAACGCCAATCACGACGCCGACGAGCGGCAGCACGACTTGCAGCGTCAGCTTTTTCCGTGTCGCGTCCGTCTTGCTGCGCATCAGCGTCGCGCCTCAGCTCTCGGCGGGCATGTCGGGATAGTCGCGCGTGGGCGCGCGGGGCGGCTCTGCCCAGCGCGGCATGGCCAGACAGCGCTGCAGCCAGGCGCTGATGCCCGGGTAGGCGTCATGCGGCAGACCCGCCTCGGGCGAATTCAGCACGTAGGGGAAGCAGGCGATGTCGGCGATGGTGATGTGCGGCGCCGCCAGCCAGTCTTGCCGGGACAGGCGCCATTCCATCGTGTCCATCGCCATCTTGCCGAAGCGCTGGTACTGCGGGAGATTCGAGGCGTCGCCGATCACCCAGCGGTCGCGCATCACCCCGCGACGTCCGTATTGCAGTCCGAAATGGATCTCGCAATGGGCGAGCGCGATCCAGTGCATCACCTCCGCCATGGCCGCCGGTTCAATCGGCAGCCAGTCGGTGCGGTTCATCTTGCGCGCGAGATAGACCATGCAGGCGGTCGAATCCCAGAACCGATGCTCGCCGTCCACCAGGACAGGCACCTGCCCGCGCGGATTGACGTTGGCGATGTAGTCCTTCGCCTTGTGCTCCCAGGTGAGCAGGTCCATGTAGACCTTCTCGTAGGGGATCTCGAGCTGTTCGAGCAGGATGCGAACCTTCCAGGAATTTCCGGATTCTGCGCCTGTGTAGAGCTTCATCATCTTGGCCGCCCCTCACCAGCCGCGCTGTTCCAGATGAAGCGAGGCGACCTTGTTCATTTCGCGTGCGATGTCATCGACGACCTCGCCGTCCATGATCGGGAGCGGCGGACGCGCCTGCCCGCAATCGCGCGCCATGAGCTTGGAGCTAACCTTGAGGCCCGATACGCCATGCTCGTCGAACAGGCGATACAGGAACGCGGCGTCGACTTGCGCGTCATGCGCCTGCGCGTACTTTTCCTGCGCGCAAAGATCGTACAGGCGACGGATCAGCGCGGGCGCAATGTTGGCGACAGGCGACAGCAGGCCGCTGGCGCCCGTCGCATGGGCCGAGACCATATATTCCGTGCCGGAGATCAGCTGGAAATCCGAACCGATGCGCTTGGCCTCCGCGATCACCTCGATCATGAACTGCCAGTCCATGCTGACGTCGATCAGGCCCGCGATGAAGGGGCTCCGGGCGACGAGCGCCATGGCCACCGGAGTCCTGATCTTCACATTGTTCATCTCATGAGGCGAATTATAGAGGAAAAGCGGCAGTTCCCCCGCAGCCGCGATGGCTGCGAAATGCTCGATGAGCATCGAATCCGGCGGCGTCCAGTAATAAGGAACGCAGGCGATCATCGCCTTGGCGCCGGCGCGCTTGGCGTGCCGGGCGAGATCGCAGGCGATGCCGGTGCCGGCTTCGCTGACATTGGCGATGACCGGAACTGAACCGGCCTTTGCGATCGCCACCTCCAGCAGCTTCTTGCGCTCGTCGACCGGCAGGCTGACGCTTTCGCCGGTGTGGGTCTGGATCGCCAGCCCCTCGGCGCCGGCGGCGACATGGAAGGCGATCGACTTCTCGAAAGTCGCCAGATCGAGCTTGCCGTCCACGAAGGGCGTGAGCGGCGCGTGGACGAGACCGAATTGAAATTTTGTCACGGATGTCACCCTCTTTTTAGCCTTACCAGCCGTGGGGTTCGCTATCGAGAATGCCAAGTTCGGCAAGCGTCTTCTCGATGTGCTTGATGCGCTCGGGGCTGGCGGTCGGCAACGGCGCGCGCGTCGGACCGACGTTGCGCCCCATGATCTGCATGCCGCCCTTGAGCGATGACGGGTATTGATCGCGGAACAAATGCCAAAGCTGCGAGAGCTTGTACTGCAACTCGCGCGCCCTCGCCCAATTGCCATTGGCGCAATTGGCGTAAAGATCGTTCA
>JAQGKM010000222.1 GCA_028290125.1 Hyphomicrobiales bacterium
GCGAGGATCCAGTTGTTGCGGCTGTCGTCGCCCGTCACGTAGGTCTTGTAGCCGTGCACATGGGCCAGCGAATTGATGCAGAAGGTCGCGTGGTAGAGCGCGACCGTGGTCCAGAAGAAGCCAACGAACAGGCCGCTCCAGCCGGCGACGAGATAGCAGAGCACGGCCAGCACGACGGCGGGCGCGAGCTCGAACCGGTGCAGGAAACGCAGCTCCGGAAACTTCGCCAGATCCTCGATCTTCACCAGATCCGTGTTGTCGTTCTTGCGCGCGAAGATCCAGCCGACGTGAGAATAGAGAAAGCCCTTGTGGCGCGGCGAGTGAACGTCGGTGTCGGTGTCGGAGAAGAGGTGGTGATGGCGGTGCTTGGCCGCCCACCACAACACGCTCTTCTGCGCCGTCGCCTGCGCGATGCACGCGAGGATGAACTGGAAGGCGCGGCTGGTCTTGTAAGTGCGGTGCGAGAAGTAGCGGTGATAGCCGCCGGTGACGCCGAACATGCCGAGCCAGTAGAGGCCGACGCCAAGCAGGGCGGCCTGCCAGGTCACGCCGCTCCAGATCGCGCCGAAACAGGCGAGATGGGCGGCGATGAACGGAATGACGTGGGGATACATGATGTCGTCGTGATGGTCGTCTTGCGCGGGGGCGCTCAGGTCCTGGTTCGTCACAAAAGCGTCCTTTGACGGCGAATGAGTCAGCGCCATCCCTGCCGGTCGATTCCGGCTAATTCAGGACGCGCGCGCAGCGCAGGATGTCCGATCCGGGGAGGCGCGGCAACAGGAGCCTTGAACCTTGCAGCGCAACCGCGCGTTACCGTGCGGAAGTAGTTTTGGGAAACAGGCATGGCGCGGGAAACCCTACAGATCGGCGTCGTGGTCCAGCGGTGCAAGCCGGTCGGGCCATGGGCGCAGGAAAGCTGGTTGCCGGTCGCGGCGCTCCCGGCGGCGCCCGATCTCGCGGTCTGGTCGCCGCTCGACGCGTCGGGAGCCGGCGATCTGCGGTACGCGGGCGCAGCCGACCTCGAATTCCTGAGCGGCCAGACCTCACATTATCGCGATAACCTCGTCTCCGGCCGACCGTCGATCTGGGTCACGCTTCGGCCCGAAGGCGACGCTTTCGTCGTGCGCGTCGCCAGCGCCGATCCCTATGAGGGCGAGTCGATGGCCGACGGCCTAGAGGGCAATGTCGAGGCGGTGCCCATGCCGGCCGCGATTTGCGCCGTCGTCGAGGACTTCGTCGCGCGCTTTCACGTCGAGCGCCCCTTCGTCAAACGCAAGCGCGATCGAATGGGACGGCGCGAGCAGGGGCTTGAGTAGCGGCTGGATCCAATTGCTTCGTTGTACGTTGACGCCTGCTGCAAGGCGGGAGTGTGCGCACAATGCAAGGTTCCAGGTACGATCGCCGCCGGTTTCTGAAAACCTTGGGAAGCGCCACGGCCGCCACCGGCGTGAGCGCCGTGCTGCTGCCGGTCACGACCGAGGAGGCCAAGGCCTACGATCCCGGTCAGGACGAGCGCCGTGCGCGCTACAAGGCGGACGCCGCCGACGTGCAGGCCTTCTACCGGACCAACGGCTACGAAACCCTGAAGAAGTGAGGACGCCCGATGCTCGTCAAGCGTAAGGGCGCAGCCCGGCCGACTCTTCCCGCCGCCATGCTCGATGGCCTCTCCTCCGGCGCGCTCGATCGCCGCGCGTTTCTCGCGCGCTCGGGTCTGGCGACCGCGGGCGTCGCCGCCTTGGGCACGATGCAACTCGGCGCCGTGCAGAAGGCGCAGGCCGCAGGCGCCTCGGTCTCCGGGCCGGACGTCGTCATCAAGAAGAACATCTGCACGCATTGCTCGGTCGGCTGCACCGTGACGGCCGAAGTCGTGAACGGCGTGTGGGTCGGGCAGGAGCCCTCGTGGGACAGCCCGATCAACCGCGGTACGCATTGCGCCAAGGGCGCGTCGATCCGCGAACTCGTGCACGGCGACCGTCGCCTGCGCTACCCAATGAAGATGGAAAACGGGCAGTGGCAGCGCATCTCCTGGGAGCAGGCGATCAACGAGATCGGCGACAAGGCGAGCGCCATCCGCGAGAAGTGGGGCGCCGACAGCACCTACTGGCTGGGCTCCGCCAAGTTCACCAATGAAGCCGCCTACCTGTTCCGCAAGCTCGGCGCCTTCATGGGCACCAACTCGGTCGACCATCAGGCGCGCATCTGCCATTCGACGACGGTGGCGGGCGTCGCCAACACCTGGGGCTACGGCGCGCAGACCAATTCCTACAACGACATCCGCAACGCCAAGACCATGATCATCATGGGCGGCAACCCGGCCGAAGCCCATCCGATCTCGATGCAGCACGTGCTTGCGGGCAAGGAGCTCAACCGCTCGAACCTCATCGTCATCGACCCGCGCTTCACGCGCACGGCCGCCCACGCCACCGAATATGTGCGGCTGCGCCCGGGCACCGACATTCCGCTGATCTGGGGCATGCTCTGGCACATCTTCCAGAACGGCTGGGAGGACAAGGACTTCATCGCCAAGCGCGTCTACGGCCTCGACGCCGTGCGCAAGGAAGTCGAAAAGTGGACGCCCGACGAGGTGCAGCGCGTCACCGGCGTGCCGGGCGACCAGCTGAAACATGTCGCGCAGATGTTCGCGCAGCAGAAGCCGTCGACGCTGATCTGGTGCATGGGCGCGACGCAGCACACGGTCGGCACCGCGAACGTGCGCGCTTTCTGCATCCTGTGTCTCGCGACCGGCAATATCGGCAAGCCGGGGACGGGCGCCAACATTTTCCGCGGCCACACCAACGTGCAGGGCGCGACCGACCTCGGCCTCGATGTCACGTCTCTGCCGCTCTATTACGGGCTGGTCGAAGGCGCGTGGCGCCACTGGGGCCGCGTCTGGGAAGTCGAGTACGAATGGATGCAGTCGCGCTTCGACGAAGTGCCGTCGATCGCCGGGCGCAAGGCGCGCTCGCGCAAGGAAAACATGGAGACGCCCGGCATTACCTCCACGCGGTGGTTCGATGCCGTGAACCTCCCGGCCGAGCAGATCGACCAGCGCTCCAACATCAAGGCGATGATGGTGTTCGGCCACGGCGGCAACACCGTGACGCGCATCCCGGAAGCCATCGAAGGCGTGCGCAATCTCGAACTGCTGGTCGTCGCCGATCCGCATCCCACGACCTTCGCCGCGCTCAATGCGCGCCGCGACAACACCTACCTGCTGCCGATCGCCACCTCGCTCGAGATGGACGGCACGCGCACGGCGTCCAACCGCTCGCTGCAATGGGGCGAGCAGATCGTGAAGCCGATCTTCGAGTCGAAAACCGACTACGAGGTCATCTACCTCCTCGCGGAGAAGTGGGGCTTCGCCGACAAGATGTTCAAGAACATCAAGGTTGAGAACAAGAAGCCGCAGGCCGAGGACATCCTGCGCGAAATCAAACGCGGCGGCTGGTCGACAGGCTATTGCGGGCAAAGCCCCGAGCGCCTCAAGGCGCATATGAAGAACCAGCACAAGTTCGATCTCGTCACGCTGCGCGCCGCCAAGGACACGGCGGAGATCGGCGGCGACTATTACGGCCTGCCGTGGCCGTGCTGGGGCAAGCCGGAAATCCGGCATCCCGGCTCGCACATCCTCTACAACACCAGCCTTCACGTGAAGGATGGTGGCGGCTGCTTCCGCGCGCGCTTCGGCGTTGAGCGGGCGGGCGAGACGCTGCTGGCGGAGGACTCGTTCCCGCTGGGGTCCGAGCTCACCGACGGGCATCCCGAAATCACCTACGGCATCATGAAGAAGCTCGGCTGGGACGGCGATCTCACGCAGGAAGAGCGCGACACCATCGCGCGCGTCGGCGGCAACAGCGTCGACACGGTGAGCTGGGCGACCGATCTGTCGGGCGGCATCCAGCGCGTCTGTCTCGATCGCGGCGTGATGTTCTACGGCAACGGCAAGGCGCGCGCGAATGCGTGGAACCTGCCCGATCCCGTGCCGGTGCATCGCGAGCCGATCTACACGCCGCGCCCCGATCTCGTGGCGAAATATCCGACGCGTCCGGACGAGCGGCAGTTCCGCATTCCCAACATCGGCCTCGCGGTGCAGAAGGCTGCCATCGACCGCAACATCGCGCGCGACTTCCCGATCATCCTCACGTCCGGCCGTCTGGTCGAATACGAGGGCGGCGGCGAGGAAACTCGCTCGAACCGCTGGCTCGCCGAACTGCAGCAGGACATGTTCTGCGAGGTCAACACGCAGGACGCGGCAGATCGCGGCATCAAGGACGGACAGTACATCTGGGTGTACGGCGCCGAGAACAACGCGCGCATCAAGGTGAAGGCGCTGGTCACCGACCGCGTCGGACGCGGCGTCGCCTGGATGCCGTTCCACTTCTCCGGCTGGTACCAGGGCGAGGACATGCGCAAATTCTATCCGGCGGGCACCGACCCGATCGTGCTGGGCGAGAGCGTCAACACGATCACGACCTATGGCTTCGATCCCGTGACCGGGATGCAGGAGCCAAAGGCCACCCTCTGCCAGATTCGCACGAGCTGAGCGGGATCAAGACATGGCGCGAATGAAATTCCTCTGCGACGCCGACCGCTGCATCGAGTGCAACGCCTGCGTGACCGCCTGCAAGAACGAACACGAAGTGCCGTGGGGCATCAATCGCCGCCGCGTCGTCACGATCAACGACGGCAAGCCGGGCGAACGCTCGGTGTCGATGGCCTGCATGCATTGCACCGATGCGCCCTGTGCGGCCGTGTGTCCGGTGAACTGCTTCTACACGACCGCCGACGCCGTGGTGCTGCATTCGAAAGATATCTGCATCGGCTGCGGCTATTGCTTCTACGCCTGTCCGTTCGGCGCGCCGCAATACCCCAAGGTCGGCAACTTCGGATCGCGCGGCAAGATGGACAAGTGCACCTACTGCACCGGCGGCCCGGAGGTCGATCTGTCGCTCGCCGAATACGAGAAATACGGCTCGAACCG
>JAQGKM010000233.1 GCA_028290125.1 Hyphomicrobiales bacterium
GCGTCTTCCTTGCGGAGCACCGAGGCTCCAAAGAACTTCTCGCTCATTCCGCAGCTCCCGTCGCTTCGCGCATGCGCCGCGCGGCGTCGAGCCCGGCTTCGACGATCGCCTGGTATCCCGTGCACCGGCACAGATTGCCGGTCAGCAAGGCGCGCAGCTCCGCCTCGTCCGGTTCCGGATTGTCGCGCAGATGTTCGGTGAGCGTGATCAGCATGCCGGGCGTGCAGAAGCCGCACTGCAGGCCATGATGTTCGTGGAAGCATTGCTGCAGCGTGCTGAGCGATCCATCCGCTGCGGCGAGTCCCTCGACCGTGGTGATCGACTTGCCGTTCGTCTGCACGGCGAACATCAGGCACGAGCGGGCGCTGAAGCCGTCGACCATTACCGTGCAGGCGCCGCACACGCCGTGTTCGCATCCCACATGCGTGCCGGTGAGATCGATCTCGTTGCGAATGAAGTCCGCCAGCAGCAGCCGCGGCTCGACCTCGCGCTCGTAGGTGCGGCCGTTGACCTCGACCTTGATGCGCTTCTTCTCAGACATGAGCGACCGCCTTGAGTTCTTCGATCGCCGACGCCATGGCGCGGCGCGTCAACACGCCGGCCAGATGACGGCGGTAGTCGGCGCCGACATGCGCGTCCGACACCGCGTCGACGCGCTCGGCCACCGCCGCGATCTCCGCGATGAGCTTTGCCGAGATCGGCTGGCCCACGGCCGCCGTCTCCGCCTCGCGCAGCCGCACGGGCGCAGGCCCGACGCCGCCGATGACGATTGCAAGCCGTGTCACGGCCCCGCGCGCATCCGCCTCGATCAGGACGCCTGACGAGCAGATCGCGAAATCGCCGTGTCGGCGCGCATATTCATGGAAGCCATGGCCATGCCCCGTGCGCCATGGCGTGAATGCGACCTGCGTCAGCAGTTCATCAGGCTCCAGCGCCGTGGTCATGAAGCCTTGAGCGAAGTCCGCCATGGCGATCTCGCGCGCGCCCCGCGCCGAACGGGCGGTCAGCCGCGCGTCGAGCAGCATCATCATGGCGGCGAGTTCGGCGGAGGGATCGAGATTGCACAACGAGCCGCCGAGGGTGCCGCGGTTGCGGGTCTGCCTGTGGCCGACGTTGAGAAGCGCGTCGATCAGGATCGGACACGCGTGCCGCAGCTCTTTCGAGAACTCGATCCGACGCTGGCGCACCATGGCGCCGAGCACGATGTCGCTGCCGATCTCGATCCTGTCGAGTTCGGCGACGCCATTCAGATCAATCAGATGATCGGGCATGGCGTAGCGAAAGTTCATCATCGGCACGAGCGACTGGCCGCCCGCAAGCGCGCGCGCATTCTCGAGCGTCGCGAGCAGCGCGACAGCCTCGTCCGTCGTCGACGGATCATGATAACCGAAAGGCGCTGGCTTCATATCCTCCCACTTTCCTGTCCGGGCGGTCGCCCGCATGTCTTCGCAAGTTTCGGTTCAGCGCTGCAGCATCTCGCGCACGCAGGCCGCAAAGGCTTTGGGCTGCTCGAGCGGCGCGAGATGGCCGGAGTCGATCTCGCGGTAGAGCGCGCCGGGAATGTCGGCCGCCATGGCCTTCATCGAGTCGACCGGCGTCGATTGATCTTCGAGACCGGCGATCGCCATCGCGGGCATGGCGAGCTTCCGCAAGCCATCGACAAAGTCGAGATCGCGAATGGCGCGCCAGCTCCAGGCGTGCACCATCGGGTCGTCGGCCATCAGCCAGTTGCGCATGAGCGCGACGTGTTCCGGACGCCGCAGCTGGTAGGCGGCGTTGAACCAGCGCGACAGCGTCGTGTCGAGCGTGCCCGGCATGCCCTTTTCGGCAGCCAGCGCGCGCTGCTCCATCACGGCCCGGCCCTGATCGTTGCGCAGATGGGCGGTGTTGGCGATCACCACGCCGGACACGACATCGGGCGCGCGAACGGCCATGCCCTGCGCCACCATGCCGCCCATCGAGCAGCCGACGACCAGCGCCGGTCCGGCGAGCGCACGCAGGAACTCCGCCATGTCGTCCGCCAGATCGGCGAGGCTGAACGGCGCGAGCGACGCGTCGCTGCCGCCATGCCCGCGGAAGTCAGGAAAGATGAGGCGGCATTCGCCCTCGAGTTCGCCCACGACCTCGCGCCAGAACGCGCCCTTGAGGCCGACAGGATGCAACAGCAGCACGGGGCGTCCCGAGCCTCGCGTGCCATAAAACATCGACAGTCCATTGTTCAGTTTGACCCGCATGCGGCTTCGCCTTTCATCGCGTGAGTTCGAAGGCGTTTTCGGCGAGCGGCTCTTCCCAAGCATTGTAGGAGAAGACCTGATCCTGCTCGCGGCGGAAACGTTCGATGTCGTTGGTGCTGGAGGATGATTGAATCCACGAGGTGCGCGGCTTGCGGCTCTTCTCGTAGCGTTTCAGCGCTTCGGGCAGGCGGCTCGCAGGCGCGTCCGCCAGGCAGCGCGCCAGAACCGCCGCGTCCTCGATCGATGTGCCGGCGCCCTGCGCCATGTAGGGCGTCATCGGATGGCACGCATCACCCAGCAATGCGACGCGGCCCTGCGTCCAGAACGGCAACGGGTCGCGTTCCACGAGCGCCCATTTGTGGACGACAGGACAGGCGTCGAGAACGGCGCGGACCGTCGGGTGGAAATCGCGGTACTCTTCGCGCAATTCATCGAGATCGCCTTCACGCGACCACGACTCGACGCCGAAATCGGGCTCCGGCGTGCTGGTGACGAAATAGACCTCGTCGCGTTTCGGGTTGACGTAATAGATGACGATGTGTCGGTCCTTCGCCATCCACTTTGTCGAGCCCTCGACCTCGGCGCCCTTGATCAGATGCGTCGGAAACGTGGTGCGATAGGCGACGCGGCCCGTGAAGCGCGGCCTCTCCGGTCCCAGCATCCGCTCGCGCACGAAGGAATGGACGCCGTCGGCCGCAATCATCACGTCGGCGCGTTCCTGCGTTCCGTCCGCGAAGGTCATGTCCACGCCGCCGCCGGTCTGGGCGAAGTCGACAAGCTTCTTCGAGCGCTGAATGACGCTGTCGGGAACGGCCGACGCGAGCGCTTCATGCAGGTCCGCACGATGCAGCAGGAGTTGCGGCGCGCCATATTTTGCCTCGTAGACATCCGCCTGCGGGCGCTCCCACATGAGGTCTCCCGTCGCCGCCTCGCGGTAGCGTGTCATCTGCGGCTTGAAGGCGAGGTCGCGCACGCGCTCTTCGAGCCCCATGCCGCGCAGCACCTTCACGGCGTTCGGCCCCTGCTGAATGCCGGCGCCGACACGCTGGAACTGGCGCGCCTGTTCGTAGATGCGCACGTCCATGCCGAGGCGCAGCAGATTGGCTGCGGTCGCGAGACCGCCCATGCCGGCTCCGATGATGGCGACTTTGAACTTGGCTCCGGTCATGCGGTCACCTGCGGTTCCAGGGAATGAGTTTGGTTTCGGCGAGACTGCCGGCGATGGCCGCGAGCCCTGCGAAGATCAGGACCACGGCGAGACCCATGAACATGCGCGGCACATCGAGCACCTGCCAGGAATCCCAGATGAAGCGTCCGACGCCGGTGTCCGCCGACACGAATTCGGCCGAGACGACGAGCACCAACGCCTGTCCGAGCCCGAGTCGCAGGCCCGTGATGATCGACGGCATGGCGGCCGGGATGAAGACGCGGAACCACCGCACCAGCGGCGGAAAGCGGAAGGCGTCGGCGACGTCGTGATAGATGGGATTGACGTAGCGCACGCCCGCAAAAGTGTTGATGCAGGTCATGAAGAAGACGCCGAGCGTCACCAGCGCGGAGCTCGATGCGTCGCCCAGTCCGAAGATCACGATCATCAGCGGATAGATGGCGATCTTGGGCACCGGGAAGATCGCGTAGAGCGTCGGCGCGATGGCGGCGCGCGTCGGCGCATGTAGCCCCATGACGACGCCCAGAAGCACGCCCGACGTTGCCCCAATGCCGTAACCGATCCCGATGCGCAGCAGCGTGGCCTGCACGTGCCCGAGCAGCAGCTCGCGTCCGGCCTGCGTGGAGAGGAACGTCCAGATCGACGCTCCGATGGTCGACGGGCCGGGAAAGAAACGGCGGTCGATCAGGTTGAACCTGGCGGCGAACTCCCACAGCAGCAGCAGGAAGATCGGGAAGCCGACCCCCAGCGCGATATCGCGAATGCGCGCCATGCGGCGCGCGCGCAGGTTCGCGGCGATCAACGGATCGACGTCGTCGGGCGCCGGCGCGAGGAGGATCTTGGCGTCGGTCATCGCGTGGCCTCCCCGACGAGGGTCTGCCCGACTTCCTCGGCGACGAGGTCCCAGACATGCGCCTGCATCTCCGCGAAGGCAGGCATGCGGCGGCGTTCAAGCGGTTCGATCGCGCGGCTGAACGGCGACTCGATCATCGCCTTCACGCGCCCGGGACGCGACGACATCACCAGCAGGCGGTCGCAGAGGCTGATCGCCTCCTCGATGTCATGCGTGACATAGACGACCGTCGAGTCGGTCTGCGTCCAGATGCGGTGCAATTCCTTCTGCATGACGAGGCGCGTCTGGGCGTCGAGCGCGGCCAGCGGCTCGTCCATCAGCAGGAGCAGCGGTTCGGTCGCGAGCGCACGCGCGATGGCGGCGCGCTGCCGCATGCCGCCCGACAGCTCGTGCGGATAAGCCTTGGCGAAGTCGCGCAAGCCGACGAGATCGCGGTAGCGATCGACGCGCCGCCGGACGTCCGTTGTGCTCAGGCGCAGGCCCGACATGCCGATGGCGATGTTCCGGTCGACGTTCATCCAGGGAAGCGTCGAGTCGCCCTGGAACACGGTGGCGCTGCGCAGGCGCGAGGCGTCGGCCGCCCGCTCGTTGCCCCATTCGATGGTCCCGGCGAATTGCGTATCGAGCCCGGCGAGGATCCGCAGGCATGAACTCTTGCCGCAGCCGCTCGGCCCCAGGATGGCGACGCGTTCGCCGTCCGCCATCGTCAGCGAAAGGTCGGCGATCGCCCGCACGGTGGATCCGCCGGCCGTCAGATACGACTTGCGCAGGTGCGAAATGCGCAACGCCGGCGCACGGTCGGCGGCCTGCGGAGGGGCGACGGCGCCGGTCATGCCGAAGCTCCCGCAATCGCGCGCTCGCGTGTCGCCATCGGCGGGCGACCCTTCATCTTGCGGATGATCGCCTGCGCGCAGTCACGCACGCTCTGCGCAAGCCGCGGCTCCATGTCGGGACGGAAGCGCTGTTCGGGCATCGAGATCCCGACCGAGCCGAGCACCCGGCCACGCGCGCAGAAGATCGGCGCCGCAATGCCGACCGCGCCTTCGATGCGCTGGCTGATGGTGATCGCGTAGCCGCGCTGCCTGACGTCCTCGAGCGCCGCGTCGAGTTGCTCCAGTCCCGACAGTGACCGCTTGGTCGCCGGCGCCAGACCCGTCCGGTCGACGATGCGCTGCTTGTCGTCGGTCGGCAGGAAGGCCAGGACCGCGAGGCCGGCGGCGCCGACGTGCAGCGGCTTCCATTTGAACAGTTCGATGACGTAACGAACTTCCTGCTTCGACTCGACGCTCGCGATCCCGATATTCTCGTTCCGCGCCGGATCGTAAAGATTGAGAAAGGCCGCCTCCTGGCAGCTTTCCGCCATCTCGCGCATCGGGGCCAGCGCGATGTTGCGCATCGGCCATTTCGATGTCGCGCGCTGCGCCATCAGCATCATCTCGATGCCCAGCACGTAGCGGCCTGTGTCGCCTTCTTCGCGCTGGAGAAAGCCTTCCTCGACAAGTCCGGACATCAGGCGATGCGCGCCGCTCGGCGTCAGCCCCAGGGCCTTTGCGGCCGGGCGAACGCCGACCGACTCGTGATCGTTCTCGAGCATCCAGCGCAGGAGACCGAAAGACTTGCCCAGCGGGTTGCGCGTCATCGCCCGATCCTCAGCCTTCGCCTTCGACGGGCCGCAAGAAGCGGCCATGCTCGATGCGCATGTCGCCATCGACATAGAGCGTCGGCTCGAGCAGGACGCCGTCCATGTGGATGTTGGAGTGGATCGTGCCGCCGACATCGACGTTGGTGCCGATGCCGAAATGGATCGATCCGAGGATGTTCTTGTCCTCGCGCTGTACGCCCCGCACCATGGCTTTCGAATTGATGCCGACGGATGCTTCGGCCGGGCAGATGGTGGCGTTCTCGTCGCCGAAGGTTTCGAGATAATTGCGCAGCGTCCACGCCTCGGGCCCGCCATCGATGGAGACGATGCGCCCATCCTTGATGGTGAGCTCGATCGGCGACTTCAGCCGGCCGAACTGATGCATTGTGAGATCGATGACGAGCTTGCCGTTCGCCGAGCCCTCGACGGGCGGCACGTTGAACTCGCCATTGGGATAAAGGAAACGCGGCCGCGGATACTTGGCGTTCCGCGTCATGTGGTTGATCTTGTAGGGCACGAAGTCCGGCCCCGGCAAGGCGGGGACGAAGATGCGGCCTTCGACGCTGTAGGTGAAGTCCGTTCCATACCGGCTCGTCACGCGGCAATGCTTCGCGCCCTCGCCGAAGATGTTGCGCGCGACATAGTGCTGGCGCACGGCCATCTGTCGCTGGTCCTCGGTCACCGCGCCCGACTGGAACATTTCGAGCGTCATGCCGCCGTCCATGCAGATCACCGGCACGCCCGCGCGCATGGCCTCGAAATTCGCTGGCGCATGCAACATGCCCGTGGTGGCGAGAAGAATGTTGACGTCGGACTTGAGCATCGCCTCGCAGACCGCGCGCGGCGGATCGAAATAATCGGCCGGCCTCGGATCGAACATGGCGAGCGTGCCTTCGGCGCCGAGCTCCGAAATCGTGCTCATCACGACCTGCCACACGCGCGGATCATGCGCCGTGTCGGTCACCACCAGCACCTGCATGCCCTTGGTGATGTTGGCGAGGATCGGGTGACGCAGATATTCGAGGGATCCGGTGATCATTCCCGTATTCATGAGGCTCTCCGTTCCAGGCGTTGTCCGCCCTGCTTATTTGTAGCGGCCGAGTTTCTCGACCGCCGCCTTGGCGAAGCTCGGATCGATCAGGTCGCCCAGCTGCACGACGGATTGCATCAGGCCCTGCTCGACGAAGAAGGCCTGGATCTCGTTGAAGCTGTCCGTGCTGATGTCCTGGTTGGGATCGAGGCCTGCCGGATTGGAGTCGCGGACGGTCTCGACCCGGACGCCGGCGTGCCGCGCGAGGATCTCGATGACCGCTGCCTTGTCGATGTTCTTGACGAAGGCGTCGTTGTAGACGCGGACGCCTTTCATGTAGGCGATCATGAAGGCCTCTGCGCTCGCGCGATCGGCGGCGAATTTCTCGCTGTAGACGAGCGGCACGTTGATCCGCGCCGGGCCGGAGCCCGCCGTGTCGCCGGGATTGGAGACATCGACCGCCACGCCCTTGCGCACGACGTCGGACAGGAACGGCTCGATGATGTAGGCGCCGTCCACCGCGCCGGTCGTCAGGGCCGCCGCCATGTTGGGAAACGACAGTTCCTTGATCTTGACGTCCGAGAGCGCGACGCCGCGTTCCTTCAGGAGCGTCACGGCATTGTAATAGGACGATCCGGCTTTCGCGCTCACCGCGACCGTCTTGCCGCGCAAGGCCTGCGCCATCTGGTCGGGCGTTCCCGTGCCGAGAGATTTCGCGACGACGAGACGCGTCGCCGCGAAGCCAGGGCGCACGCTCTGCTTGTCGCCGACGACGCGCAGCTTCATGCCTTGCTGACCGGCGGTGAACATGGCCGGCGTGATGCTCACGCCGCCGACATCCACCTGGCTGGTCGCGACAGAAGCCA
>JAQGKM010000253.1 GCA_028290125.1 Hyphomicrobiales bacterium
CCGCCACGACGACGATGACGAGCGCCAGCGAGATGCCGTTGCGCAGGCCCACGAAGGTCTGCGGCAGGCTCTCCATCAGAACGACGTCCTTCATGATGCGCCAGTTCGAGGCGCCCATGATCTTGGCCGCAAGGATGCGGGTCTTGCGCGCGTTCATCACGCCGTAGGCGACGTTGAACAGGATCACCAGCACGGCGCCGAAGGCCGCGACGAAGATCTTGGTGCGGTCGCCGACGCCGAAGATGACGAGGAACAGCGGGAACATGGCCGAGGCCGGCGTCGAGCGGAAGAAGTCGATGACGAATTCCACCGAGCGGTACAGCCGCTCGTTGGCGCCGAGGATGATGCCGAGCGGGATCGCGATCACGGCGGCGATCGAGATGGCGGCGAGCGTCCGCCAGACGGTGATCAGGAAGTCATTGTACAGGCTGCCGCCCGCCATGCCCTTCCACAACGCCATGGCGGCGGCGTGCGGCGGCGGCAGCAGCACGGGATCGACGATCTTCACCCAATAGCCGACATACCAGAACAGGATCAGGCCGCCGACGCCGATGAGGGGCAGGAAACGGTCGCTTTTCGCAGTCATCCGCGTCGCACCTCGCGCTGGAAGATTTCAAGGCAGCTGGCCTTCAGGAGCACGAAGTCCTTGTCGGCGAGCGTCGCATCGTTGCGCGGACGCGGGATGTCGACGAGCGGGTAGGCGGCGATCCGCCCCGGGCGGCGCGTCAGCAGGAGCACGTAGTCGGCGAGATAGACCGCCTCCTCGAGATCATGCGAGACGAGCACCATGGTGGTGCCTGTCTCCTCGAAGATGCGCTGAAGCTGCTCGCGCATGAACAGGGTCATCTCGTAGTCGAGCGCCGAGAAGGGCTCGTCGAGAAACAGAACTTCCGGCTCGATCACCAGCGCGCGCATGATCGACACGAGCTGCTGCTGTCCGCCCGACATCATGTAGGGGAAGAGCTTCAGGTCGATCTTGACGCCCAGATGCGTGACGAGCTTGTGGACGCGCTCCTCGGCCTCGGGGCGAGGGACTTTGCGCAGGAGCAGCGCGTAGACGATGTTCTCGAAGGCCGTCATCCACGGGAACAGGGCTTCGCGGTAGTTCTGGAAGACGTAGCCGATCTTCGTCTCGGCCAGCGTCTTGCCGCCGAAGCGCACGTCGCCGGAGTCGATCGGGATCAGGCCGGAGATGAGGTTGATCAGCGTCGACTTCCCGCAGCCGTTCGGCCCGAAGATCGAGACGAACTTGCCGCGGGGGATGTCGAGATCGAAGTTCTCGTAAATGACCGTGTCGCTGAACTGCTTGTGCAGGCCACGCACGGTAATGTGCGCGGGCGGATTTCCGTCTGGTCCGGGGCCAAGACGCGCCGGGGCGGGAACGACGTCCGTCGTCACGGTCATTGTCATGAGATCAGTACTTCTGCAGCATGGTGTTGACGTCGACCTTGGCCGACAGGATGCCGGCGTCCGAGACGAAGTCGATGAACTTCTGGAACTCGACGACATTCGCGGGCGTCAGATCCTTGGCCATCACGAACTTCACCATCGGCACCGTGGCGGCGACTTCCGGCGACATCGCAATGCTCTTGGCGAGCGACTTGCGCGCGTCATCCATGTTGGCTTCGACGGCCGCGATCGACTTGGCCCAGGCGGCGGCGAATTTCTTCGCGGCTTCCGGCTTTGACTTGATGAAGTCGCCCGCCATGGCGGTGCCGGCGGCCCAGCCGTTGGCCTTGTCGTCACCCAGGATGTAGGTGGCGATCAGGCCGGCCTCGAGCGACGAACCGCCGCCGGTCGCGGCGAGAATGGTGGCTGCGGGCTCGAGCGTGTAGGCGGCGTCGAAGGTGCCGGCCGTGAGCGCGTTCACATGCTGCGTGAGGTCAAGCTGGTCGAGCGTGTAATCGCCATCGTTCAGGCCGGCCTTCTTGAGGACGGCCTTCGCCATGATGACGTTGCCGGGTCCCGGAGCCGACGCGATGCGCTTGCCCTTGAGGTCGGCGAGCGTCTTGGCGGCGAGGCCCTTCTTGATGACGAATTGCTCCATCTTGTATTGCTTGTTCTGCGAATTGATCGCGATGAAGATCGCCGCGTTGGGCTTCTTCAGATTGCCGTTGGCGGCGTCGATGGTCGTCAGGTTGGACGACACGTCGATCTGGCCGGCGATGAGCGCGGCGAGGTTCGCCGGCGGGCCGATGATCTGCGTGAGTTCGAGGTCGAGCCCCTCGGCTTTGAAGAAGCCCTTTTCGATCCCGTAATAGAGCGGCAGGGACGCGCTGACCGGATTGGCGCCGACGCGCACCTTCTCCTGCGCGGACGCCGCGCCCGAGAAGGCGCTGGCGATGAGCGCCGCCGTGGCGAGAATTGTTTTCAGATGACGCATGATTTGACTCCTTGCGGGCGTGTC
The DNA here is from genome assembly GCA_028290125.1 of Hyphomicrobiales bacterium. GTDB lineage: Bacteria > Pseudomonadota > Alphaproteobacteria > Rhizobiales > Beijerinckiaceae > Terripilifer. The sequence continues at coordinate 2,408 of JAQGKM010000253.1, forward strand.
GCCCGGCGCGAGAATTCAATGGTGGCCCGGAGGTGATCGAAGCAAGACCGGGGCCATGAGCGAGGGGCTCAGACCTTCAGCCCATGTCGATGATGGCGATCACGGGACCGCCGCCTTGCGGGCCCTGATGCATGGCGTCGACCGAAACGAAAACGGCCGGGTCGCCGATCGCCGCCGCCGCAACACCGCCCACCGCAGCCTTGGAATGGCGATGGTGATGCACGTCGGAATCGTCGAGCATGATCTGGCGGCGACCACGCAACTTGCCGGTGCGGTCGGCCTCGCATTTCATGAAGCAGTTGACGACGCGGCCGCCGAGATCGCTCGCGCGCGGACGCTCGGGCAATTCGAGCCCCGCGTTGCGGATGGCGTCATAGATGCCGTCCATGTCGAGCGCGTCCTTCATCACGGCATGGCCGATGCGGTAGCGTCCGCCGGCGCCGGCCTTGTTGCCGAACAGCACGATCTGCGCGCAGTCGAGTTCGACGCCCGACGAGCAGGATGCGACCGAGGAGTAGAGGTCGAGGTTCTTGCAGATCTCTTCCGCCTTCGGCATTGAGATCTCCCCCAGCGCCAGCGCGATGCCGAGCCCTGTCGTGCCATTCGAGACGCCCATGGAATCATGGACTTCGCAGAACACGTCGTGGCCGCGCGCATGCGCGTCCTGGATCGTCTCGATGGTCAGCAGCGGCGTCTTGGTCTGGACGTAGTGCACGTCCTTCGGGTCGGTGATGCCGGCGTCCTTCATGGCGAGGCGGACGCCTTCCGCAACCTTCTCGACCATCGCGGGGCGGCCGATGTCTTCGGGAAGGATCTGCGGCGACAACGCGGTGCCCATCACGAGACGGCTCTCGTCGGCGGGGCCGGTCTCGTCGTTGCGCGCGAAGACGGTGGCGTGCGGCGTGATCACGCCGTCGCATCCGCCCGACCACACCATCGGGATCTTCTTGATGGTCGCGGCGTCGCGCGTGCCGTGGTCGAGCAGCACCTTGCGAAACGCCTGGTCGGACAGGATGCGGGTGAAATCGTTCACGCCGCCATTGCCTTCCGTCTTGCCGATGACGGCCACGACCTCATCGGCGCCGAAGCGTCCGGATGCGATGAACTCAGCGAGCCCGGACGCGTCGGCGACGCTCTTGATTTCAACTTTGACGACGTCGACAGCCAACACGACCTCCTGTTTCGGCGCGCATGCGCCCGTTGATGACCCCCTTGCAGGGGGCGTGCCGTTCCCGGTCGCGTCCCGGCTGGCAAGCCAAAGTCAGCTTCAGCCTTGCCTATGCGTTGGGCTTGTGCCTGTTTTTTAGGCTCACCTCTCAGGCATTCTGCACGGTTCCGTGCAGGCCGAAAAATAAAACCGCGCCCCAAGCCACCGCCTCAGCTTGACGTCCGGCGGCGCCCCCCTTGGTATATCGGCGGGGGCTCAAACCTGAGCGAGACTTAAGATGAGCGAAGACGACGGCACCTTGGACTTGGCGGAAGGCCGCGAATTTTCTGAAGAGGCCTATTCCGATTTCGTGGCGGAGCGCGCAAGCGCGTTCGGTCGACTCGCGCTGATGCTCGACTGCATGAAGGATGATCATGCGAAGGAGCTCACGCGCACGATGCTGAAGGCGATCATCCGTTCGATCCGCACGCCGCCGGGCGGCGATCTGGTGGAATGGCCGCATAATTGAAGCGAGGCCCTGCTCAATGCATGGCCTTGCCACCATCGACGTTGACCGTTTGTCCGCTCATGTAATCGCTCGCCGGCGAGGACAGGAACATGACTGCGCCGACGAGATCCTCCGGATGTTGCGGTCGCCCCATGGCGCGTCCTTCCGCCTGCGCGGCGAGATAATTGCCGGTCGATGACGCGACCTGCGACTCCGACAACGTGTAGCCCGGCGTGACCGCGTTGACCGTGATCCCCATCGACCCGACCTCGTGCGCCATGGCGCGGGTGAAGCCGATCACGCCCGCCTTCGACGTCGTGTAGTGCAGCCGGTTGGGCACGCCTTCCCAGACGCGGCTCGACGAGATGTTCACGATCTTGCCGCGCCCCTGGTCGCGCATCGACGGGACGACAGCGCGGCAGCACAGGAACAGCCCCTTCAGGTTGACCGACATGACGGCGTCCCACTCGTCCTCCGGGATTTCGAGAAACGACCTGCGGGGCAGGGCGCTCATCAACGAGGCGTTGTTGATCAGGACATCGATGCGGCCGAAGTTTTCGAGCGTGGCGCGGGCCATCGTCGCGACGGACGCCGCATCCGACACATCGGTCGTCAGGCCGAAGCACGTTCCGCCCTCGGCGCGGATCGCCGAGGCGACTTCGCCCGCAGCCTCGCCGTCAATGTCGGCTGCGACCACGCGCGCTCCGGCGCGGGCGAACTCCCGCGCATAGACCTTGCCGATGCCCTTGCCGCCACCGGTGACGATGACCGATTGGCCGCTGAGATCGAACCGCGCGCTGGGCGACATCTCGGCGGGTCCGCTCAATACGGCTTGTCGCCGAGGATCGCGACGCGGCGCATCATGCGGCGCTCGGCGGCGTCGAAGTTCGAACGCGCGTGCAGGGTGCAGCGATTGTCCCAGATCAGCAGGTCGCCGGGCGTCCACACATGTTCGTAGATGAACTCCGGTCGTTCCTGATGGTCGAAGATCATGTCGAGCAAGGCGTCGCTCTCGGCGCGATCCATGCCGACGATGTGGTGGGTCATGAGCCGGTTCACATACAGGGCCCTGCGCCCGGTCGCCGGATGCGTGCGCACGATCGGGTGGGCGAAGGACGGCACGCCTTCGCGCGGCTCGGAGCCGCGCGTCGTGGCGTTGTTCTCATAATCATAGACGTTGAGCGCGAGCTTGCCCTCGATCCGCGCGCGGATGCGGCCGGGAAGCGTCTCATAGGCCGTGTACATGTTGGCGAAGAGCGTATCGCCGCCGCGACTGGGCACTTCCATCGCGTAGAGCATGGTGGCCATGCCGGGACGCTCGACGTAGCACTGGTCGGAATGGAAAAACATCTCGCCATCCGGCAGGGCGCCGACGAGCTGTCCGTCTTCGCGGACATTGGAGATGTACATGACGCCCGGCGTCGACGAGCGGCCGTTGTGATTGTTGAGCACCTTGCCGAGATCGCCGAAGCGCGCGCCGAAGGCGGCCTGCTTCGTCTCGTCGAGGTCCTGCCCGCGAAACAGCAGCACGCCATGGGCGTGCCAGGTGTCGAGGACCGCATCGAAGACGGATTTCGAGAGGCGCTCGCGAAGATCGAGCCCGATGATTTCTGCGCCAAGAGCATCGGACAGCGGCATCACGCCAAACGGCGGCTGCCCGGCTTCCGGCCCTGTCTGGACCATGCCTTTCATCGCTTCCTCCCGACTTCACGTTTTATGCTTGCCTGAATGGAATACCGGAAAAGCATCCAGCGCAAGTGTGCTTGCGCCGCCGCGCGTTGCGGCGTCTGGCGCGTCGCGTCTATAGTGCGGCGCGAAGCGGCCTGTCGCCGTGCATAAAACCCGGGTGAGGGACGATGAACGAGCTGCTGCTCGA
>JAQGKM010000272.1 GCA_028290125.1 Hyphomicrobiales bacterium
AAACGCTTCACGAGATCCGTGACGACGAGAAGGGGCGCGCTCATGACGCGTCTCCCTTCTGGCCACGCGCGCGCGTCAACAGGTCGAGCAGGCCGCCGCGCAGCAGCACGATGGTGAAGATGATGACCAGGCCGAGCGGCAATTGCCAGAACACGGTGTAGTTGGAAAACAGCGCCTGCAGGACGAGGAACACCGTCGCGCCGACGACCGGCGCCCAGACGGACGCAAGCCCGCCGAGCACCGCCATGACGACGAGGTCGCCCGAGCGTGTCCACGCCATGTCGGCTGGGCTGACGAAGCCCTGTCCCGTCGCCCAGAGCGCGCCGGCAAGTCCCGCGACCGCGCCCGAAATCACGAAGGCCGCCAGCTTGTAGCGCAGCGCCGGCACGCCGATGGCGATGAGGCGGCGCTCGTTCTGCGCGCTGGCGCGCAGCGTCATGCCGAAGCGGCTGCCGACGATGCGCATGAAGGCGGCGATGACCAGCGCCAGCACGCCGAGACAGACGTAGTAGAAGGTGATGCGCTTCGTGATGTTGAGGCCCGCGAAATCGATCGAGCCCAGGATCTGCAAGCCATCGTCGCCGCCATATTCCTGCAGCGAGACGAAGAAGTAGTAGAGCATCTGGTTGAACGCGAGCGTGATCATGATGAAGTACGATCCGCCCGTGCGCAGGCAGACGAAGCCCATCACCAGCGCGGCCAGCGCCGCCAGCGCAATCGCGATCGGGCCGGAGAGCGCAAGGTTCGACGTGCCGGTCCAGCCAAACAGCAGCGGCTCGGCGTTGAAGTCGTGGTGCGACAGGATTGCGACGCCATAGGCGCCGATGCCGAACAGGCCGGCGTGCATCAGGCTGACGAGTCCGCCAAAACCCAGCACGAAATTCAGCGCCACGGCGGCGATCGACAGCACGATGACGCGCGTGAACAGGCGGATCAGAAACGGATTGTCGAGCGCCTGCGCGGCGAGCGGCACGCAGGCGAGCGCGGTCAGCAGCAGCACGGGCGCGACGAGGTTGAGCCAGTCGGTGCGCGTCTTCTCAGCCATGGACGGTGAACAAGCCTCTCGGACGCCAGGCGAGGATCATCGCCATCAACATAAAGATCGCCATGCTGCCAAGCGCGGGCGGCAACAGCACGCGGCCGAGCGTGTCGACCATGCCGATCATCAGCGCGGCGATGAAGGCGCCGCGAATGGAGCCGATGCCGCCGATGACGGTGACGACCAGCGCGAGAATGAGGATGGGCTCGCCCATGCCGACCTGCACGGCGGTGATCGGCCCGGCCATCGCGCCCGCAAGCCCCGCGAGCGCGGCGCCGCTGGCGAAGACCAGAGCGAACAGCACGCCGACATCGACGCCGAGCGCCGAGGCCATCGGACGGTTGCTGGCGCCAGCGCGGATCTTCATGCCGATGCGCGTGTGCACGACGACGAGATAGAGTCCGAGCGCGACCAGGAGTCCCGTTGCGAGGATGACGAGCCGGAACGCGGGGTAGGTGACGATGCCAAACAGGTTCACCGAGCCCGAAAGCGCGACGGGCAGGGGCAGCGGCACAGGCACGACGCCGAAGGCCATGCGGGTGAGATCGTTGAACACGAGGATCAGCCCGAAGGTGACGAGCACCTGGTCGAGATGCGTGCGGCTGTAGAAGCGCCGCAGCACGAGCTTTTCAAGTATGAGCCCGCACAGCGCCGTGGCCGGCAAGGCGAGCGCGACGCCCGCCCAGAAATTGCCGGTGAGCCTTGTGAAGAGAGCCGCGAAGAACGCGCCCGCCATGTAGAGCGAGCCATGCGCGAGATTGATGAGGTTCATGATGCCGAAGACAAGCGTCAGGCCAGCCGACATCAGGAACAGCATCACGCCGAGCTGCACGCCGTTGAGGGTTTGTTCGATGAGGAGGGAGGCGGGCATGCGGTCGACTTTATTGGTTCGTCGTTGCGAGTCATCTCCGCCTCGTCATTGCGAGGAGCGCAGCGACGAAGCAATCCATCTAGCGGCAGCCACCCGAAGTTGGATTGCCGCGTCGCCTTCGGCTCCTCGCAATGACGAGGTTTCTAACAGCGAGGCGTCACGACCCCCACCCCAACCCTCCGCGCCAGGGGGAGGGAGTTTCCATGGTGCCTGTCGCCAAGTTTCATGCTCACGGGTGGCGCATCGAATTCCCCTCCCCCTTGCGGGGAGGGGCTAGGGGTGGGGGTCATGAGGCCTCACCGTCGTGGATATTTCTCACTCGTCCTTCATCTTGCACTCGCCCGCATAGGCGTCCGTCAGCCCTTCCTTCACGGTGCTCTTCAGCGCTGCGACGGAGCGGCCCTTGGCGTCTTTCTCGATCTGCACGAGATAGTAGTTCTGCACAGGGAAGTGGTTCGAGTTGAACTTGAAGCTGCCGCGGATGCTCTCGAACTTCACGTTCTCCAGCGCCTTCTGGAAGGCCTTCTTGTCCTCGATCTTTCCGTCGACGCCCTTCACGGCGGCGTCGAGCAGGCGCGTCGTGTCGTAGGCGAGCGCGGCGTAGGGCGAGGGGATCGTGCCGTAGGCTTTCTCGTAGTCCGCGGCGAATTTCTTGCTCTGCGGATTGTCCAGAAACTCGCTCCACAGCGCGCCGGTGTACATGCCGAGCGCCGCGTCGCCGAGCGCCGGCAGGATCGTCTGGTCGACGGTCGCTGCGCCGGCGTAGAGCGGGATCTGATCCTTCAGCCCGGCCTGCGTGTATTGCTTGACGAAATTGATGCCCATGCCGCCCGGATAGAAGAACACCACGCCATCGGGCTTGGCCGCGCGGATCTGCGCGATCTCGGCGGAGTAATCGAGCTGTCCGAAGGTGGTGTAAACCTCGCCCGCGACGCCGCCCTTGAAGTAACGCTTGTAGCCGGTGAGCATGTCCTTTCCGGCGGGATAGTTCGGGGCCATCAGGTAGATGTTCTTGAGGCCCTTGTCCTGCATGTAAATGCCGAGCCCCTCGTAGATCGCATCGTTCTGGAACGAGGCGGAGAAGAAGCGCGGATGGCACTGGCGCCCGGCGAGCTGCGAGGGACCGGCGTTGGTCGACACGTAGAAGGCGCCGGAATCCAGCA
>JAQGKM010000287.1 GCA_028290125.1 Hyphomicrobiales bacterium
CGTAGACTTCCTTGATGTCGTCGGCGATGGCGCGCTTTTCTTCCTCGAGGCGCTCGATGCGTTCAAGGAACGCGCGCAAGTGCCCCGCATCGACCGAATTCGTGCTCATTTCGCGCCTTCGTGTTCATGGAGTAGCGAGGCGGCGTGCCGCCCGTCGGAGAGCGCGATGGATGCGACGCGTAAGCTTGTGCGTCAAGCCGAAAGGGGCGCAATCCCCGCTTTCCCGTGGGCCGCGCCGTCCGATGCGGGACAAGCGCGGCGCCTTTGCAACGCGTCAGTGCTGGCCCTTCCCGGCAGGCGAATTGGCGAAGGCCGCCTTCTGCTCCGGGGTGGCGTCCGTCTGGTACTTCGCACGCCATTCCTCGAACGGCATGCCGTAGATGTCCGCGCGCGCCTCGTCCTTGGTGAGCGCCAGGCCGCGCTCCTCGGCGGCGTCCTTCATCCAGTTCGACAGGCAGTTGCGGCAGAAGCCCGCGAGATTCATCATGTCGATGTTCTGCACGTCGGTGCGATTGCGCAGATGCGCGACGAGCCGGCGAAACGCCGCGGCCTCGAGTTCTGTCTGGGTCTTTTCATCAAAGCTCATCAGCGTGTCTCCCGGAGCAAGGCGAGCGTGGCGGGCGTCGCCGCGCGGCTCGGATAATGGCGTATGGCGTGAACATGGGGCGCGGAGAGCGCATCCGCCAGCACGGGGGCGAGGATGGCCGCCCATTCGGCGACGCCCGCCGGCGTGGCGATGAGATCCTGCCGGACCTCGATCAGGAGATGCGCGAAGCCCGGCAGCGTCGCATGGTCGAACAGGGTGTCGCCGCGCAGCGCGCCGTCATAGGGCTCGTTGTCGCCGACGCTGAGGCCCTGCGCGCGCAAGGTGGCGACGAAGGGCGCGGCGAGGCGGTCGTCGCAATCCCACAGCGCCGCCACCTGCCAGGGGCGGGGCGCGCCGCGCCACACCGGCGTGAAGGAATGGATCGAGATCAGCGCCGGCGGGCGGCCCGCCGCGCACATGCGCGCGGTCGTGGCGTCGATCGCCTCGCGATAGGGCGTCCAGTAGAGGCGCTTGCGGCGCGCGACCTCGGCGTCGTCGATGCGGGCGTTGCCGGCGATCAGGGCACGGTCTGAAATGCGCATGACCAGCGTCGGGTCGTCGCCGCCACGGTTGGGGTCGATCAGCAGGCGCGAGAAGGTCGTCAGCAGGGCAGGGGCGCCAAGCCGCGCCGCGAGCGCGCGGGTGAGCTCGGCCGCGCCGATGTCATAGGCGATGTGGCGGGTGAAATGCTCGGGCGTCAGGCCAAGATCGCCGACCTCGGGCGGCAGGTCGGCGCTGGCGTGGTCGCACAACAGGAGCGCGCCGCCGTCGAGCGCGCCCGCGATCGTCGTGAAAGGAAGGAAGGCGGCGCCCTGCGCCTGATGACCCGACATGGCGCGACATTAGGCCCGCAGCGCCCCGCTGGTCCAGCCGCCACGGTGCTTTTGCAGGGAACCGTTCGCGCAAGCGTTAGCGTTGAAGGCATGCGACAGACCTGACAGGATGCCCCAATGATGGTTCAACAGGGTGGCCGTGCGAGCCGAAATCGATTCGGCCGCTCCACAGACCCGGACGACATGTTTTCTTCGCGATTTTCCACCAGACTGCTCGTCAAGGCCGCGCCGATCCTGGCCGCACTCGGCCTGTTCGGTTTCTCCGCCCCCGCGCTGGCGGACTTCCGGCTCTGCAACAACGCCTCCAGCCGCGTCAGCGTCGCGCTCGCCTATACGGACGGGCAGGCGTGGGTGACGGAGGGGTGGTGGAACCTGAAGCAGAACGGATGCGAGACGCTTCTGCGCGGACCGCTGGCGGCGCAGTTCTACTACGTCTACGCAATGGACGAGCGCGGCGGCGAATGGAAGGGCAAGGCCTACATGTGCACGCGCGATCGCGAATTCCGCATCGAGGGCCGTGACAATTGTCTTGTCCGCGGGTTTGACCGCACAGGCTTCTTCGAGATCGACACCGGCAAGGACGCGAAAAACTGGACCGTCCAGCTGACCGATTCAAACCAGCCCGCCCAGCGTTGACGCTCCCGGCTGCACATTTCTGAAAGGCTCCCCGCATGAGAAGGCTTCGTCGCGTCAAGATTCTGGCGACACTCGGACCCGCCTCGCAGGACCGCGCGGTCGTCAAGCGGCTGCTCGAGGCCGGCGTTGACGTGTTCCGCATCAACATGAGCCACACCAGCCACGAAATGCTGCATGAGCGCGTCGAGACCATTCGCGGGCTCGAGAAGGAATTCGGCCGCGCCATCGGCATTCTGGCCGACCTGCAGGGACCCAAGCTCCGCGTCGGCTCCTTCGCGGAGGGCGGCGTCGATTTGCAGAACGGCGGCAAGTTCGTGCTCGACGCCAACCCGGCGCCGGGCGACGTCACGCGCGTGCATCTGCCCCATCCGGAGATCCTCGAAGCGCTGCGGCCCGGCCACAGCGTGCTGATCGACGACGGCAAGCTGCGCATGCATGTCATTGAAGCGACCGCGGACCGCGCGGTCGTGGTGGTGGATGTCGGCGGACGCATTTCCAACCGCAAGGGCGTCAGCCTTCCCGACACTGAAATTCCTGTTTCGGCGATGACGCCGAAGGACCGCTCGGATCTCGACGCCGCCCTGCACGAGGGCGTCGACTGGATTGCCGTGTCGTTCGTGCAGCGCGCCGACGACATCGCTGAAGTGAAGAAGATCGTGCGCGGGCGCGCCGCCGTGCTCGCCAAGATCGAGAAGCCGCAGGCCATCGCGCGGCTCGACGAGATCATGGAAATCTCCGACGCGCTGATGGTCGCGCGCGGCGATCTCGGCGTCGAGATGCCGGTCGAAAAGGTGCCGGGCCTGCAGAAGCGCATCACCCGCACGGCGCGCCGCCTCGGCAAGCCGGTGGTCGTCGCGACGCAGATGCTCGAATCGATGATCACCTCGCCGGTGCCGACGCGCGCCGAGGTGTCGGACGTCGCCACCGCGGTGTTCGAGGGCGCCGACGCCATCATGCTGTCGGCGGAAAGCGCTGCGGGACAGTTCCCGATCGAGGCCGTGACGATGATGAACCGCATCGCCGAAGAGGTCGAGACGGATCCGATCTATCGCTCGGTGATCAACGCGCAGCGCGCGGCGCCGGAAGCGACGGGCGCTGACGCGATCGCGGTCGCGGCGCGCGACGTCGCCGAAACGCTCGATCTGAAGGCCATCATCGCGTGGACGTCGTCAGGCTCGACGGCGCTGCGCATCGCGCGTGAGCGGCCGCAGCCGACTGTCCTGGCGCTGACGCCCAATCGCAACACGGCGCGCAAGCTGACGCTCGTGTGGGGCGTTCATCCTGTCGTCACCAAGGATGCGAGCGATCTCGACGACATGGCCAAGCGCGCCTGCAAGTTCTCGAATCGCGAAGGGTTCTCGCATGAGGGCGACCGCGTGATCATTGTCGCGGGCGTCCCGTTCGGAACGCCCGGCGCAACCAACATGGTGCGGATCGCCTTTACGGGCTCTGAAAAATGATCAGCCGCGGCCGGTGCGCGACTGCCCGTCGCGCGCCAGCTTGTTGTTCGGATCGACCACCAGGGCGCGCTGGTAGGATTCCGTGGCTTTCTGCCGATTGCCTTGCCGCTCATAGGCGAGACCGAGGCCGGCCCACGCATCGCCGCTGCGGTTGTCGACGTTCAGCGTGGCGTTGAAATCCTCGATGGCGGCGTCGTACTTGTTGAGCGCGATCAGGCTCTGGCCGCGCGCGAGGTAGGGCGCGGAGGCGAACGGGTCGCGGTCGATCGCATTGTCGAAATCGGTGACGGCGCGCG
>JAQGKM010000291.1 GCA_028290125.1 Hyphomicrobiales bacterium
CGGTCGCCGGCGATCCAGTTGCGCGACTGCGTCAGCCAGCCGATGTAGCGCAGATGATAGCGGATATTGGCGCGCGCCGCGCGCACCAGCTCCATGTCGGGCCCGCCGCCGCCGTTCAGCATCGGCAGCTGACGCTTGTAGACCTTCTCGTGCACCAGCCATTGCGAGACTTCGGCGAAGAACTTGACGTTGAACCATTCGAGCAGGCGGCGCACTTCGACGCGGCCGGCCGGGTCGTCCGGCATCAGCCGGTGCGGCCCCAGCGCCAGTCCGCGCGTCTCGTCGAGATATTCGGCGATGACGTTGGCGCCCGGGATGGCCGACATGTTGGCGCCGTCGTCGAGGACCGGCGTGGTGCAGGCGGGGTTCATCATCACGAATTCGGGGCGCCGTTCGAACGCGCGCTCCTCGATGAGCGTCGGCTCGATGCCATATTCGCCGAGCGCGACGCGAATGAAACGCGAGTGCGGGCAGAGCGGATGGTGATAAAGCTGAGCCATAAATACCCGAAGGTGCAAGAATAAAGGCCGGTAAGCCGATTGGAATGATCGCAGGGCTCCGTATAGAACCGGCAAGACCCACTCACAACCCGAATCAGGGGTGAAGCTCGCGCGCCAGCCATGCGCCAGCGACATCCCGGCGAGGCAAGGAAAGTTCCATGGTGCTGTCGGAAACCCTGAAAGCCCTGGTGCTTGGCGGCATCGAAGGACTGACCGAATTCCTGCCGGTTTCCTCGACAGGCCACCTCTTGCTCGCCGGCCACTTCCTCGGATTCGAGTCGAAGGGCAAGAGTTTCGAGGTGCTGGTCCAGCTCGGCGCGATCCTCGCCATCCTGCTCGTCTACGCCCGCAAAATCTTCTCGATCGTGCTTGGACTGCGCGACGACCCCAAGGCGCGCCGTTTCGTCGCGGCCGTGCTGCTCGCCTTCCTGCCGGCCGCCCTCATCGGCGCGCTCGCCCATTCGCTGATCAAGGACGTGCTGTTCAACCCGCTGATCGTCTGCACCATGCTGATCGCCGGCGGACTGGTGCTGCTGGCGGTGGACGATCTCGCCCCAAAACCCACCTTCGACGACGCCATGGACATGCCGCTCGGCACCGCGCTGGCGGTCGGCCTCTGCCAGTGCCTCGCCATGGTGCCGGGCGTCTCGCGCTCGGGCGCGACCATCGTCGGGGCCATGTTCTTCGGCGCCTCGAAGCGCGCCGCGGCGGAGTTCTCGTTCTTCCTCGCCATGCCGACCATGGCGGGCGCTTTCGCGTACGACCTGTTCAAGAACTACAAGCTGCTGGAATTCAACGATGTCGCGCTGATCGCCGTCGGCTTCGTCGCGGCCTTTCTGGCCGGGCTGTTCGTGGTCCGCGGCTTTCTGGCGTTCGTGTCGAAACACGGCTTCACGTTTTTCGCCTGGTGGCGAATCGTCGTCGGCGTGCTCGGGCTGGCGGGCCTGTATTTCGTCGGCTAGCTCAGGCCGCGCGCGAGCCGATGGCTTCGGCGAGACGCCATAATTCCTCGAGCCGCAGCTCTTCCTGACAGGCGAAGCGCCGGGCAAGGTCGCGGACGGCTGGCGGAAAGCCGCTGGCGGCCAGATCGCGACCTGTCACGATCGCATGGACGGCGTCATGGCGGCGCAGCCAGCCGGAGACGAGATCGCGCTCGTCATAGGTCCAGTCTTCGAGATCGGCGGGTCCGAGCATGAGCAATCGCTCCGACTTCGTGGGCGTCCAGACGCAGGCAATCAAATCAACGCAACTCACCGAGGGTTAGCATGCCGGAGCGCGGCTGCGAAGCTGGGCTTCAGACCCTCTTTTCGGGGGATGTGCACAAGTCGGAAATGACACAGCGCTCGCATTCGGGGCGCCGCGCCTTGCAGACGTAACGTCCGTGCAGGATCAGCCAGTGGTGCGCATGGCGCATGAACTGCGGCGGGATGATCTTTTCGAGCCCGAGTTCGATGGCGAGCGGCGTCGCGCCGAGCGCCAGCGGAATGCGATTCGAGACCCGGAAGAGATGCGTGTCGACCGCGATCGTCTCCTGCCCGAACGCCATGTTGAGCACGACATTCGCGGTCTTGCGGCCGACGCCCGGCAGGGTTTCGAGCACATCGCGCTCGCGCGGCACCTCGCTGCTGTGCTTCTCGATCAGCAATTGCGAGAGCGCGTAGACGTTCTTGGCCTTGTTGCGGAAAAGTCCGATGGTCTTGACGTATTCGCGAATGGCGTCCTCGCCGAGCGCCACCATCTTTTCGGGCGTGTCGGCGACGGCGAACAGCGACCGCGTCGCCTTGTTGACGCCGACGTCGGTCGCCTGCGCGGACAGCACCACGGCGACCAGCAGCGTGAACGGGTTCACATATTCCAGCTCGCCCTTCGGCTCCGGATTGACCGCCTGAAAGCGCGTGAAGATTTCGCGGACCGCATCCGGGCCGACGGGCTTGCGCTTGCCGCGCGCCGGTTTGGCGGCGGCCAGCTTGACGCCCGGCGCTTTTTTCAGGGGCGCTTTCTTCAGCGGCGCTTTCTTGGCCACCACCTTGCGGCCGGGGCGCGATGATTTGATGGCTGGGCTCTTTTTCACGGGCATGGCCGCGTTATAAAGGGGAACAGCGAGACCGCACAATGCAAGGCTTTTCATGGACGATCTGGCGAGCGAGCGACGGATCTTTTCTGCACGGCTGACCCCACACCGGTCGCTGTCGCAAGCGAACTTCCGTCTGCTGCTCGTCGTCGTGGGCCTCGCTGGCCTGTTCACCGCCCTGCCCTTCATTCTGATGGGCGCCTGGCCGGTGGCGGGCTTCATGGGTCTCGACGTGCTGCTGGTCTATGTCGCCTTCCGGGCGAGCTTCCGCGATGCGCGCGCCTATGAGGATGTGACGCTGACCCCGCTCGAACTGCATCTCGCCAAGGTGAGCGCCAAGGGCGCGCGCGCCGACTGGCGCTTCAACCCGAGCTGGGTGCGGCTGGAAAAGGAAGAAGACGAGGAATTCGGCCTGCAGCGCCTGTCGGTCGCGTCCCGGGGATCGCATGTCGAGATCGCCCGCTATCTCGCCCCCGACGACAAGGCGCGGTTCGCCACCGACCTGTCGCACGCGCTGGCCGAGGCGCGCCGCGGGCCGCGCTACAATTAGCCACCGGAGCTTTCGGGTGGCGCAGCGCGTGGCGAGCGCCCATCATCGCAGCCTCATCAGGATGTACGCAGATGCAGGCGCTCGAAATTTCCCCTCCGTCCGAAGACACGCCAGCGGGTGACGATTACGCCCGCATTCGCGCCGCGCTGGAATTCATCGGCGCGCAGGCGAAACGCCAGCCGCGCGTCGAGGAGATCGCCGACCATGTCGGGCTGTCGCCCTCGCATCTGCACCACCTGTTCCAGCGCTGGGCCGGCATCAGCCCGAAAGGCTTCCTGCAGGCCGTCACCATCGACCATGCGCGCCGCCTGCTGCGCGACAACGCCTCGCTGCTCGACGCCTCGCTGGAGCTCGGCCTCTCCGGCCCGGCCCGGCTGCACGATCTCTTCGTGACGCAAGAGGCGATGACGCCCGGCGAGTACAAGACCGGCGGCGCGGGGCTGGCGTTCGCCTATGGCTTCCACTCCTCGCCGTTTGGCGAGGCGCTGGCCGTGGTCGCGCCGCGCGGGCTGGCGGGGCTGGGCTTCGTCGACGCCGCAGGGCGCGAGGCGGCGCTGGCCGACATGCGCCGCCGCTGGCCCAAGGCCGAATTCCGCGAGGACGCTGCGGCCACCGCCCCCTACGTGCGCCGCGCCTTCGACCCGGATCTGTGGCGGGCCGACCAGCCGCTGCGCGTGGTGCTGATCGGCTCCGACTTCGAAGTGCAGGTCTGGCGGGCGCTTCTGAAGATCCCGCTCGGGGCGGCCACGACCTATTCGGATGTCGCCAGCGACATCGGCCGCACCGGGGCGGCCCGCGCCGTCGGCGCCGCCGTCGGGCGAAACCCGATCTCCTTCGTGGTGCCCTGCCACCGCGTGCTCGGGCGCTCGGGCGCGCTGACCGGGTACCACTGGGGTCTGGTGCGCAAACAGGCGATCATCGGATGGGAGGCGGGGCGCTGCGGAGCCAGATAACACAAATAATTATGTGTAATTTAGCAATCCACGATTTTTCGCGGGCTGTTTGACAAAAAGAACACTTCGTCCTAGTTACGAAACACGGCCCGCTGGAACAGGGCTTGTTTCGTCTCGAGGAGCTTGCCCATGTTCGCGTTCACGCGCCGCCAGACCCTGACCGCCAGCCTCGCGCTCGCCGTCTCCGCCGCCAGCCCTGCCCTTGCGCAGGTGAGCGAGATTCGCGTCGATTACGCGACCTACAATCCGCTGTCGCTGGTCATCAAGGAGCAGAAGCTTCTCGAAAAGGAATTCGCCGCCGACAAGATCTCGATCCGCTGGGTGTTGTCCGCCGGCTCCAACAAGGCGCTTGAATTCCTCAACGCCGGCTCGCTCGACATCGGCTCGACCGCCGGCGCCGCCGCGCTGGTCGCCCGCATCAACGGCAATCCGGTGAAGGCCGTCGGCGTCTTCTCGCGTCCGGAATGGACCGCGCTGGTGGTCGGCAAGGATTCCAAGATCACCAAGGTCGAGGAACTCAAGGGCCAGAAGATCGCCGTCACGCGCGGCACCGATCCGCACATCTTCCTCGTCCGCGCGCTCGACAAGGCGGGCCTGACCGAGAAGGACGTGAAGCTCGTTCTCCTGCAGCACGCCGATGGCAAGACCGCGCTGGTGCGCGGCGACGTCGACGCCTGGGCCGGTCTCGATCCGATCATGGCGCAGGCCGAAGTGGAAGACGGCGCGAAGCTCCTCTACCGCAGGGCCGAGGACAACACCTGGGGCGTGCTCGACGCCAGCGAGGAATTCGCCGCCAAGAACCCGGCGCTCGTGAAGCGCGTGCTGAAGGTCTACGAGGAAGCCCGCGTCTGGGCGCGCTCGAACCAGGACGCGCTGAAGAAGGCGCTGGTCGCCGAAACCAAGCTGCCCGACGCGGTCATCACCCGCCAGCTCGAGCGCACCGATCTCACCAACGCGGCGATCACGCCCGCGACGACGCAGACCATTCTGGACGCGGGCCTCGCGTTGCAGAAGGCCGGCGTCATCAAGGCCGACGTAGACGTGAAGGCGATCACCACGGCGCTGATCGATACGAGCTTTGCGCCTGCCAGCAAGTAAGGCTAGAAGCGTGCTCCCGGCGGTCATCCGCCGGGCGTCCGCAGCCCCGGAGACCAGATGAGCGACGCCGGAACGCTCGATCGCGACACCACCGCCAACGCGCGCCAACCCGGCGCGCGCTTTGCTGTGTTCAGCTCCGCCTTCGCGGTCGGGCTGATTCTGCCGCTCGCGACCGCCATCCTGTATGAAGCGGCTTTCCGGCTCGGGCTCGTGCAGGCGCGCCTGCTGCCGCCGCCGAGCCGCGTCTTCGCGACCTTGTGGGAGCTGGCGGCGAGCGGCGAATTGCTCACCCATGTCGTCGCGACCTCGCTGCGCGTGCTGTCGGGTTTCGCGATCGGCTCGGGCGTCGGCATGGTGCTCGGCGCCGTGACAGGCTCGTCGACCGCGGCGCGGCGCTTTCTCGACCCGACGCTGCAGGCGCTTCGCGCCATTCCGTCGCTCGCCTGGGTGCCGCTGTTCATCCTCTGGCTCGGCATTTTCGAAAGCTCGAAAATAGCGCTGATTGCGGTCGGCGTGTTCTTTCCGGTCTATCTCGGCGTCATGGGCGCCATCGCCAATGTCGATCGCAAGATCGTCGAAGTCGGCCGCGTGTTTCGCCTGTCGCGCGCGGCTCTCGCGCGACGCGTGCTGCTGCCCGCGATCCTGCCGGATTTCATCATCGCCATTCGCTCGGGCCTCGGCCTCGGCTTCATGTTCGTCGTCGCCGCCGAACTGATGGGCGCGTCGGAGGGCCTCGGCTATTTGCTCGTCGACGGCCAGCAGCTCGGCAAGCCCGCGCAGATTCTCGCCGCCATCATCGCCTTCGCGGTGATCGGAAAACTGTTCGACTGGATCATCGTCGCAGCCAGCAAGCCCTTCCTGTCGTGGCAGGACACGCACCAGAGGGGCGCGTGACATGCTGAGCATCGACCAGATCTGCAAGATCTATCCGAATGGCACGCATGCGCTCGACAAGATCGCGCTCGATGTCGGCGCAGGCGAGATCGTCTCGCTTGTCGGCGGTTCGGGCTGCGGCAAGACCACGCTGCTGCGCATGATCAGCGGGCTCGAGAGCCCGACGCGCGGCGCGGTTTCGCTCGATGGCGACGTCATCCTCGCGCCCCATCCCGCCGTCGGCATCGTTTTCCAGGAAGCGCGCCTGCTGCCGTGGCTGACGGTGGCGGAAAACATTGCGTTCGGGCTCGATCATCTGCCGAAAACCGAACGCGACAAGCGCGTCGATGAAGCCCTGCTGCGCGTCGGTCTCTCGGGCTATGGCAAGCGGTGGCCGCGCGAATTGTCGGGCGGCCAGGCGCAGCGCGTGGCGATCGTGCGCGCGCTCGTCGCGCAGCCAAAAGCCCTTCTGCTGGACGAGCCTTTTTCCGCGCTCGATGCGCTGACCCGCGCCTCGCTGCAGGATCATCTGCTCGCGTTGTGGGATGCGCACCGCCCGACCATGGTGCTGGTGACGCATGACGTGGAAGAGGCGGTGCTGCTCGCCGACCGCGCCATCGTGCTTCAGCCGCGCCCGGGCCGCATCTTCGCTGATATTCCGATCGAGCTGCCGCGCCCGCGCGACCGGCTCTCGCCCGAATTCGCCGACGCCAAGCGCATGGTCATGCATGCGCTCGACGGTTCGCTGAGCCAACCCACGCCCACGAAATCCGGCAAGGCCACGCAGCCCGCCGGCTGGTGGTAAGTTTCAAAACAGGAGTGACGACGATGGACGCCAATGCACTGCGCGCCATGCAGGCCCCCTACAAGGACAAGTACAAGAGCGACCCGAACGCCGCCGTCATCACCCTCAAGGCGCACGGCACGCTCGACGAGTCGAAGATCGCCTGCAAGGTCGAGACCGGCCGCGCGCTGGCGATTGCCGGCCTGCATCCGGCGACCGGCGGCTCGGGCGCCGAATTGTGCTCGGGCGACATGCTGCTGGAGGCGCTCGTCGCCTGCGCTGGCGTGACGCTGAAGGCTGTCGCGACGGCGCTCGACATTCCGCTGAAGAGCGGCGTGGTGAAGGCCGAAGGCGATCTCGATTTCCGCGGCACGCTCGGCGTCGACAAGGAAGCCCCGGTCGGCTTCCGCGAGATCCGCCTGAGCTTCGACCTCGACACCGACGCGTCGGAAGAGCAGATCGCCTCCCTGGTCAAGCTGACCGAGCGTTACTGCGTGATCTTCCAGACGCTGAACAAG
>JAQGKM010000307.1 GCA_028290125.1 Hyphomicrobiales bacterium
CAACACGGACGGCACGTCGATCTACATGTCGACGGCGGTGATCTTCATCTCGCAGGTGACCGACACGCCGCTCACCATCGGCCAGCAGCTCACCATCCTGGCGATCCTGCTGTTCACCTCGAAGGGAGGCGCAGCAGTGTCGGGCGCGGGTTTCGTGAAACTCGCGGCCACCATCCAGTCGGCGCAGGTGCTTCCGGCAAGCGGCCTCGGCATTCTGATCGGCGTCGACCGCTTCATGTCGGAAGCGCGCTCGATCACCAACATGATCGGCAACGCCGTGGCGACGCTCGTCATCGCGAAATGGGAGAACGGGTTCGACCGGGCGAAGTACGACGCCTTCATGAAGGATCCGAACCTCGGCTCGAACATCGAGCAGCGCGTCGAGCCAGCGGTGGTGCAGCCGGCGGAGTCGGCTCGCCGTCCTTGCGAGGCCGTCATTGCGAGCGCAGCGAAGCAATCCAGAAGCCGCGCGTGAGGAGGAAGCCACTCTCGCGCGGACTCGTCTCACGCCGCAGATGCCGGCCTGGATTGCTTCGCGCTGCTCGCAATGGCGGTTGAAAGAGCCGCGTCTTATTTCACGCGCACCGACTCCAGGTAATCCGTGTCATAAATCCAGCCCCAGCCGGGCAGGTCGGACATCTGGTACATGCCGTCCCTGAACGTGCGCTGGTTGGCGATCAGCTTGTAGAAGAACGGATCGCGCCACGGCAGCGTGACCTCGCCGCAATTTCCGTTGGTGACGCCCGCGCACATGCCGATGCCGATATGCGCCTCGAGATGCTGCATCACCTTCACGTCGAAGCATGAGGCAAGCGCGGCGACGCGGCGCCATTCGGTTGGGCCGCCGCCCCAGCTCGCATCGAAATTGCAGATGTCCACGGCGTTCTGGATCATGAGGTCGCGGCAGCCGTAACGCGACAACTCGCTCTGGCCCGCCGAAACCGGCACGCCCGTGATGGCGCGCACGGTCGCCATTTCGCGGCGATCATTGTCCCAGCGGCAGGGTTCTTCGAACCATGCGAGATTGAGGTCGAACGTGAGGCGCGCAAATTCGATGGCCTCCTGCCGCGTCCAGTTCTGGTTCGCGTCCACCGCGAGCGTGAAGGCGTCGCCGCCGGTCTTGCGCACGATCGCCGCGCGCGCCGCATCCTGTTTTGGGGTCAGCCCGCCGACCTTGAGCTTCAGGCCGCCGATGCCGAAATCCTTCAGCTCGCGCACTTCATCGGCCAGCCCCTCGAGCTCATCCTTGTCACGATAATATCCGCCGAGCGCGACGACCGGCACGGCCTCGCGCGCGCCGCCCCACATCACATGCAGCGGCAGTCCGGCAAGTTTGCCGATCGCGTCGTGCAAAGCCGTGTCGATGCAGGCCTGCGCGCGCAAGGCGACGCGGCGGTCGCGCAGGAAGGGCAGGGTCGCCTGCCGCGTGATGTTCCAGACCTCGTCGACGGCCGCGACCTTCTTGCCCTTGATCAGCGGCGTCAGCTCGTCGTGGATCATCTTGATGATCGCGGGCTGCAGCTCCTCGTCATTGCCATTGAAGCATTCGCCGATCACGCCGGCGTCGGTGTGCACGCGCGTGAAGATCGTCGAACGATGCGTCAGCTTCAGCGTGGAGCCCGCGGCCGTCTTGGCGAGAGGCGTGCGAAGGGCGATCGTCTCGATGGCGACGATTTTCGCGTCAGGAAGCTTCATGGGCTGACCGTTCATCCGATAAGAGAGGCGGCCAAATAACCACAACGGGCCTCCCGTCACAATCGCCGCGACATGTGGACAAGACGTGACAAAGGGGGTGAATCGCGAACCCGCGCGCCTTATCGTGGCGGCGACAGAAAACGCGCGGGCAAGCGCGCAGGACAGGGCGGACCATGACTGACACGATCGAGCGGAAGACAGTGAGCCGGGGCGACATTCACCTCGAAGTTCTGGCGCAGGGCCACGGCCCGACCATGGTGTTGCTGCCCTCGCTCGGACGCGGCGCCGACGATTTCGCGCCCATGGCGGAGGTGCTCGCGGCGGAAGGCTATCGTGTGCTGCGGCCGCAACCGCGCGGCATCGCGGGCTCGAGCGGCAACGCGCCTTACGCCACGTTGCACGACTGCTCGAACGACATTGCGGCGGTGATCGAAGCGGAGGGCAATGGTCCGGCGGTGCTGATCGGTCATGCGTTCGGCAATCGCGTGTCACGACTTCTGGCCACCATCCGGCCAGATCTCGTGACCGGCGTGGTGTTGGTCGCCGCCAATGTCGGCCATGCGCCGAGCCCGCCGAAAGTGCGCGAAGCCATACGCAACAGCGCCAATCCCGCGCTGCCCGACGACGTGCGACTCGACGCGCTGAGTTTCGCCTTCTTCGCGCCGGGCAATGACGCTGCGCCGTGGTTGAAGAACTGGCATCCCGAGGTTCTCGCCAACCAGCGCGTGGCGGGCGACCAGACGCCGCGCACGGAAGATTACGCGGCTGGTCAGGCCCCGGTGCTCTACATGCAGCCGAGCCACGATCCGCTGGCGCATGCGGAAGACGCTGTCGAGTACAAGGCCGCGCTCGGCGATCGGCTGACGGTGGTGAAGATCCCGCAATCCAGCCATGCGGCCATTGCCGAACAGCCCGATTTCATCGCCCGCGAAATCGCCGCTTGGGCGAAGCGCGTCGTCGTCTGAAGCGTCAGTGCTCGGCCTTCGTCGCATCGAAGGCCGGCACCGAGACGCGGAAGGCGTCGAGCCAGGTCACCAGCGTGGGGTAGGCCGCGCGCCAGTCGAGCTGCTTTCGCCAGTCGAGATAGCCGAGCGCGCAGGCGAGGGTGATCGAGCCGGCGTCGGCCGCGTGCGGATCCGGCTCGGCGCCAAGCACGCTTGTGAGCGCCCGCTCGATCTTGCCGCGTTGATGATCGATCCACGGCGCATAGCTGAATTCCGCGGGGCGGCGCATGCGCTCGTAGGTGATCAGCAGACCGGCTTCGATGATTCCATCAGCCAGCGCATGCATGACCAGCGTGTCGAGGCGGCGCTCGGTCGGGAACAGGCGCGGTTGATCGAGCAGCGTGTCGAGATATTCAAGAATGACGCCGGAATCGTAGATCGCCTTGCCGTCCGGCGTGATCAGCGTGGGCATCTTGCCCAGCGGATTGACCTCACGCAGCTGGCCGACCTCGGTCCATGGATCGCCGACTTCGACCTGCATGCTGGCCTTCAGGCCATAGGCGATCGCGGCGATCTTCACCTTGCGGCCGAACGGAGAGGTGGGCGTGGAAATCAGAAGCATGATCGAACCCGAGCGTGAATTGAGTGACAAACCTAATATGATTGCCTCGTCATTGCGAGGAGCGAAGCGACGAAGCAATCCATCTTGGCCTCACGTGGGGCCTCTGGATTGCTTCGCTGCGCTCGCAATGACGGGCGGCGAAACTTTGCTTCTCGCTTCCGACTTGCTAGTTTGCCCGAAGGCGCGGGAGACCTGACGACAAGAAATCCCCGGCCGGAGGACATGTATGCCCACGCCGAAGACCATGCTCGACAAGATCTGGGATTTTCACTTCGTCGCGCAAAGGCTCGACGGCCGGGACATGATCTACATCGACCGCCACGTCCTGCACGATCTGCACGCCCCGCATGCATTCGAAAAGCTGGCGCAGACGGGCCGCAGCGTGCGTCGCGCGGATCTCACCTTTTCGATGCAGGATCACACGGTCGCGACGAAGCCAGGGCGTGACGAGACCACAAATCCCGATGGCGCGCAGTTCCAGCGCGCGATGCGCGACGGCAGCCTGAAGAACGGCATCCGGCTGTTCGATCTCGACGATCCCGAGCAGGGCATCAGCCACGTGGTCGCGCCCGAGCTGGGGCTCGTGTTGCCCGGCGCCACGCATGCCGTGCCGGACTCGCACGCCTGCACGGTGGGGGGCCTTGGCGCGCTTGGCCTTGGCTGCGGCACCAGCGAGCTCGAACATATTCTGACGACGCAGACCATCGCGCTGAAACGCCCCAGAAGCATCCGCATCACGCTTGAGGGCGCACTCGATCGCTACGTGACCGCGAAGGACGTCGCGCTGCGCATTCTCGCGCTGTTTGGCACGTCGTTCGGGCGCGGCGCGGCGATCGAATTCGCCGGTCCGGTCGCGCGCGCACTGTCCGTCGAGGCGCGCATGACGCTGTGCAATCTCACCATCGAAATGGGCTCGCGCGCAGGCTTTGTCGCACCGGATGAGAAGACGTTCGCGTATCTCGAAGGACGCCCCTATGCGCCGCGGGGCGCCGAGTGGGACGCCGCGGTCGCGCGTTGGCGGCAGGTCGCGAGCGACGAGGGCGCGGTGTTCGACCAGGAGATGACGGTCGATTGCACCGGCCTCGCGCCGCAGATCACCTGGGGCACCGACCAGGCGCAGACCGTCGGCGTCGACGAGATCGTGCCGCTGATTGGCGGCGATGCGCAGGCGCGGCTGAAAGCCGAAAATGCGCTCGCCTACATGGGACTTGAAGCCGGCGTGCCGGTTGCGGGCGTGAAGGTCGACCGCGTGTTCATCGGCTCGTGCACCAATGCGCGCCTGTCGGACTTGCGGGCGGCGGCTGACATCATCAAGGGCAAGCATGCGGCGCCGGGGCTGACCGCCATGGTGGTGCCGGGCTCGACCAGCGTGAAGCGCGCGGCGGAGCGCGAGGGTCTCGACATCGTCTTCAAGGACGCGGGTTTCTTTTGGGGCGAGAGCGGCTGCTCGATGTGCGCAGGCGGCAATGGCGATCGCGGGCGCCCGCAGGAGCGCATCGTCTCGACGACCAACCGGAATTTTGAAGGGCGGCAGGGCAAGGCGGTGCGAACCCATCTCGCCAGTCCCGAAGTCGCCGCCGCGACGGCGCTCGCCGGCGTCATCGCCGATCCGCGACGCCTCTAGGAGAAGCACCCATGCAGCCTTTCGTCAGCGTCACCGGCGTCGCCGTTCCGTTTCTGGAAGACGACATCAACACCGACAAGATCGCGCCGATCCCAACCAAGCGGTCGCTGAAGCCCGATTACGACGACATGTTCTTCCATCGCGCGCGGCGCCTGCCGGACGACAATCTCGATCCCGCGCATGTTCTGAACCAGCCGCAATTCGCGCGCGCGGCGATCTTCGTCACGGGACGCAATTTCGGCTGCGGCTCGTCGCGCGAGGGCGCCGTGTGGACCATGCAGGCGGTCGGCGTCAGCTGC
>JAQGKM010000323.1 GCA_028290125.1 Hyphomicrobiales bacterium
CTGAAGCGCGGTCGCCTCGCGCTGACGGTCGAGAACAACAAGGTCGTCACGCTGGAATGGCAGGACGCCCCCGAAGGCGTCGCGCCCGTGGTGGCGGAGTAAGGTCGCGCGCCACCTTGCGCCGTCATTGCGAGCGGAGCGAAGCAATCCAGTCCCGAGTCATCGGCGTGAGCGAGATGGTGGCGACAGCGCAGGCCCCACGCGCGGCTCTGGATTGCTTCGCTCCGCTCGCAATGACGGGACTGAGGTTGCTGACCGCCCCTACCTCACCTTGATCGAAAAATCCCGGCCGATCAGCCGCGCGAGCTGTTTCATGCGGCCGTTCACGCGCTCATTGGCGACGTCGGCGAGATCTTCCGGGATCGTCAGGACGAGTTTTTCCTTCACCACCGCCAGCGGGGCGCGTGGCAGGATGCCCGGCATGGCGGCCGTGATCACATAAGCCACGCGGAGCGTCGCGCCCAGCACATGGGCGCGGTCGAGCATGCGGGCCGACGCCAGCGTGCGCAGCTGCGGGCCGACGTCTTCATCCGGCCCGAGATGCCGGTAGGACGCCGCCAGCGCCAGATAGGCGCGGCCCGGATGGTCGATGCCCGTGAACGCCGCGTTGGCGATGATGTTGAGCGATTGCTCGCCGCGATAATCGGGATGCGCGCGCCAGCCGATGTCGGTCAGCAGGCAGGCCGCATGGCGCAGGCGCTTCTCGTCTTCCGTCTCGTCGAGTTGGGTCGAGCGCAGGAAGGCGCCGGTCCATTCACACAGCTCCTCGCCGTGCTGGGGCGCCCGCGAGCGCAGGATGTTGAGTTCGCGCGCCGCCGCGATCAACGGGTCCTGCTTGCGGGTGGCGGCGTCGAGCCGCTCGAACAGGAGCCCCTCGCGCACACCATTGGCCGAGACGACGATCTCCTTCGGCTTGGCGACGCGGATGATTTCTTCCAGAACCACGGCGCCGTAGGCGAGCAGCGGGCGGCGGCCCGACGGCACCGCGCCGATAGAGACCAGCGAATCCGCATTCACGCGCTCGACCAGCGCCGCGAAGTCGGCCGCGTCGCGCGCCGGAATGACATAGTTGTGCATGACGTTCAGCGGGTAATTCCGCTGGCGCATATGCAGGCGCGCCAGCGCACGCCAGGTGCCGCCAATGGCGTAGAAGGTGCGACCCGCGAGCTTTTTCAGGGGCTTGGCGTCCGCCAGCATGTCGCGCGCGATCTTCTGCGCGCGTTTCGGCGAGCGATCGGACATGTCCATCAGCGCCAGCCCGCCGAGCTGCAGCGTGATTCCGAGCCCGAGCTTGTCGCCCTTCACTTCGTTGAGCTCCAGCGATCCGCCGCCGAGATCGCCGGCGACGCCATCGGGCTTCCAGAATCCGGAGACGACGCCGAGCGCCGACAGTTCCGCCTCGCGGCGGCCGGGCAGCAGGTCGATGGGCGCCCGCAGAGCCTCGCTGGCTGCGGCCAGGAATTCCGGTCCGTTGACGGCGTCGCGCGCAGCCGCGGTCGCCATCACGGAGATGTCGAAGATTTCCATCGCGTCGCAGAGGACGCGGTAGCGGCGCAGCGCGGCAAGCGCGCGGTCGACGCCGTCCTGCGGCAGCCGACCGGTCGTGGCCACGCCCCGTCCGAGCCCGCACAGGACCTTGTCGTTGAAGATCGGGGTCGGCGACCGCGACAGCCCTTCATAGGCGACGAGACGGACGGAATTGGAGCCGATATCGACGATAGCGACCGGAGCCAGACCGCCGAGGCGGCCGGGCGCGTCTTTCTTGGCGAGAAACATGCGGTTCAACGGTTCTCCAGACGCTTGAACAGCGTCTTCGGGCTCGACTCCTTCAACGACTTGCCCCGGCCCGACAGGCTGGGATTGGTCATGAAGTAGGAATGGGCGTTGAAGTTTTCCTCGCCCTTGGCGGGGACTATGCGCTGGCTCGAACCATCGGGCAAGACCCGGTAGGACTGCTCGTTGTCGATCAGATTAGCGACCATGATTTGGTCGAGAACCTGCTCGTGCACCGTCGGGTTGAGGATCGGCAGCATGACCTCGACGCGCCGGTCGAGATTGCGCTGCATCAGGTCGGCCGACGAAATGTAGACATGCGCCTTGGCGTGCGGGAGCCCGTGCCCGCCGCCGAACGCATAGACCCGCGCGTGTTCGAGGAAGCGGCCGACGATCGATTTGACGCGGATATTTTCCGACAGGCCGACGACGCCTGGACGCAGGCAGCAGATGCCGCGAATGATGAGATCGATGCTGACGCCCGCCTGACTCGCGGCATAGAGCGCATCGATGATTTCGGGATCCACGAGCGCATTGCACTTCGACCAGATCGCCGCCGGCTTGCCGGCCTTGGCGAACGCGATCTCTTCTTCGATATGCGCGATGAAGCGCTTCTTCAGCGTGAGCGGCGACACCGCCATGCGCTCGAGGCCCGCAGGCTCGGCGTAGCCGGTGATGTAGTTGAAGATGCGCGAGACGTCGCGGCCGATCACCGGATCGGCGGTGAACACCGAGATGTCGGTGTAAACGCGCGCGGTCTGCGGGTGATAATTGCCGGTGCCGACATGGCAGTAGGTGACGAGCGAGCCGCCCTCGCGACGCACCACGAGAGAAAGCTTCGCATGCGTCTTGAGCTCGATGAAGCCGAACACGACCTGCGCGCCCGCACGCTCGAGATCGCGCGCCCAGCGGATGTTGGCTTCCTCGTCGAAGCGCGCCTTCAGCTCGATGAGCGCCGTGACGGACTTGCCCGCCTCCGCCGCCTCGATCAGCGCGCGCACGATCGGGCTGTCCGATGACGTGCGATACAACGTCTGCTTGATCGCCACGACATTGGGGTCGCGCGCCGCCTGGTTGAGGAACTGCACGACGACGTCGAACGACTCGTAGGGATGATGGACCGCGAGGTCCTTCTGCTTGATCGCGGCAAAACAATCGCCGCCATTGTCGCGCACGCGCTCCGGAAAGCGTGGATTGTAGGGCTTGAACTTCAACTCGGGACGGTCGAGCCCGACAATCTCCGCAAGTTCGTTCAACGCCAGCATGCCGTCGTGAATGAAGATTTCGTCCGAGCCGGTCTCGAGTTGGTTGGCGACGAATTGCGACAGCGAGCCCGGCATGTGCGCATCGAACTCGACGCGGATGACGCGGCCGCGGCGACGGCGCTTCAGCGCGCTCTCGAACACGCGCACGAGGTCTTCGGCCTCTTCCTCGACTTCAAGATCGCTGTCGCGGATGACGCGGAACACGCCCTGCCCCTTCACCGCATAGCCCGGGAAGAGACGCTTGGTCTGCATGACGATCAGCGTTTCGAGCGCGACGAAGCGGGCCGCGCCCGGCTTCAGATGCTCGGGCAGACGCACGAAGCGATCGACCTTGGTGGGCAGACGCACGAGCGCGTTGAGGCGGCGCCCGTCGATGGCGCGCACGAGTTCGAAGGCGACGCTGAAGCCGAGGTTCGGGATGAACGGAAACGGATGCGCCGGATCCACCGCCAGCGGCGTCAGGATCGGAAAGATGTGCATCAGGAAATGATCGTCGAGCCAGGCGAATTCGGCTTCCGTCAGATCCGAGCGATCGACGATTTCGATGCCGGTGGCGCGCAGCTCTTCGCGCAATTCGTGGAAGCGAACCTGCTGTTCGCCCGACAGGCGCATCGCCTGCTCGCGCACGCGCAACAACTGCTCTGTCGGCGTCATGCCGTCCTCGGACAGCACGTTGACGCCCTCTCGCACCTGGCCCCGCAGGCCGGCGACGCGCACCATGAAGAATTCGTCGAGGTTGTTGGCCGAGATCGACAGGAACCGAAGCTGCTCGAGCAGCGGGTGATTGCGGTTCGAGGCCTCCAGAAGAACGCGGCGGTTGAACTCGAGCCAGGACAATTCGCGGTTCACGAACCTGTCAGCCAGAGCCAGACCCTGCGGCGTGACGGCCGGTGCGGCCGTCCCCTTGGCGGGCTCGACCACATTGGTCGCCTCGATTGCCTCTCTCGTCACGTCTCGCACTCCCGGGCCAATACCCTTCCAAAGGTCAAGTCATCCTGTGACAACAGCATGACATGCGGGAGTTAACAGAGGCCAGCCCCGGAGGTTCACGGAGCCGTGGGCGCTTCTCCATCGAGGCGGCGCAGCACGTCTGCGGCGATGGGCCGGGTGATCGGCCTATTTTGCGCCAGCGCCTCGCGGTCCAGCGCCTCGACGATGATCCGCGCGGCGTCGAGCGACCGTTCGATGCGGACGGCCAGATATTCCACGACCGACGTGTCGACCACGAGCTGGCGGTCGACGAAAAGCTTCACCAGCACAGCCCGCACCAAAGCGTCGTCGGGCTCGCCGATCTCGACCGCCGGCGCGAGACGCAGCCGCGAGAGCAGATCGCGCGTCGCCAGGCCCCACGAGTCAGGCCATTGCCGCGCCGTGACGACAAGGAAGGTCCCGGCCTCGCGCACCAGGTTGAGCAGGTGAAACATCTCGTGCTCCACCCGCTTCGTGCTATCGGCCTCCTCGAGCAGGATGGCCGGAGCCTTCGCGAGCGCCGGGAGATCGGCCATCGGCAGCGCGGTCGCGTTGAGCACGCGGGCGCCGGTGCGGGCCGCCCAGATCGCCCCGAGGTGGCTCTTGCCCGCGCCCGTGGGACCGAGCAGCAACAGCACGCGGTCGGGCCAGTTCGGCCAGCTCTCGAATGTGCTCCAGGCGTGCGCGTTGGACGGCGAAACGAGAAAGTCCTCGCGTCCGTAACGCGGTTCGACCGGCAGATCGAGCGTCAGCTGACGCGGGGAAGGCTTCACAGAGTCTCACCTTCGGCAAAGGAATTGCGCCCCTTGCGGCCGAGATAGAGCGGGCTCGCCAGATAATTGCGCAAGGCGAAACGGATCAACACCCCGACGGCGGCGGAAATGGGGACGGCGAGCAGCAGGCCCGTGAAGCCGAACAGCGACCCGAAGGCGAGCAGCGCCAGCATCAGCCAGACCGGATGCAGGCCGACGGATTCGCCGACCAGTTTCGGCGTGAGGATGTTGCCCTCCAGAAACTGACCCGTGATGATCACCGCCAGCACGAAGAACAGCAGCGTCAGGTCCGGCCATCCCTGCACCAGCGCGACGCCGACCGACAACACGAGGCAGACCAGCGACCCGACATAGGGAATGAAGCTGAGCGCCCCCGAGACCATGCCGATCAGCAGCCCGTAGTTCAGCCCGACGAGTGACAGGCCGATGCCATACCAGGAGGCGAGAAACAGGCAGACGAGAGACTGTCCGCGCAAGAAGCCCGACAGCGCGGCGTCGATCTGGCGCGCAAGGTCGCGCACCGTCTCGCGCTGGTCGAGCGGCACCCAGCTGTCGACCTTGGCGACCATCTTGTCCCAATCGAGCAGGATGTAGAAGGCGACCACGGGCGTGATCACCAGCAGCGACACCAGCCCGATCAAAGCGCGCCCGCCCGACCACAGGCTCTTGAGCATGCTCACTGCATATTTAGAAGCCTCGCCGGTGAAGTCGCCGACCGAGCCCTGCAGGCCGCTGGCGGAACTGTCGAACTCCACGCCGAGTCGGCGCGCCAGCGGCGCGACGTAGCGCGACAGCAATCCGGAGCCCTGCTCCGAGATCAGGTCGCGCAAGCGCGCGGCGATGCCGGGCAGCGCCTCGATGAAGCTCGCGATCTGGTGGCCGAGCGCCGGCGCCAGCACGGCTGTCAGCAGCGCGATCAGCAAGACGAATCCGATCAGGATGATGAGCGTCGCCCCCAGCCGGCTGAGGCCGGCCTTCTGCAGCCGGTCGGCGACCGGATCGAGCAGATAGGCGATGGCGAGCGCCGCCGCGAACGGCATTAGCACGTCGGCCAGCAGCCAGAGAATGAGCACCAGCAGGACGAGCCCGCCGAGCCAGAATCCGAGTTTCGCCTCGATCCGCATTAAAAACTCGTCCTCTCAGGCGCTCATGTGCTTGTACCACTGCGCCAGATAGGCTGCGCCCGAGACGATCGTCAATGTCGCGACGATCACCAGCGCAATGCCGAACCAATAGCCGAGCTCCCAGTCGAAGGCCTTGGCGGCGAGGATCAATCCCGCAAAGGCGATCTGGCTCGTGGTGTTGAGCTTCGAAACCAGCAGCGGGCGGATGGCGACCGGTTTGGCCATCACCCAGGACACCACCACGGCGCCCATGATCATGATGTCGCGTGACACGAC
>JAQGKM010000332.1 GCA_028290125.1 Hyphomicrobiales bacterium
CTGATGCTTCTCGACGAACCCTTCTCGGCGCTCGACACGGGCTTGCGCGCCAGCACGCGGCGCGCCGTGGCGGACCTGCTGGCGGCGCGCGGCATCACGACGATTCTGGTGACGCATGACCAGGGCGAGGCGCTCTCCTTCGCCGACCAGGTGGCGGTGATGCGCGACGGCCGCATCCTGCAGGCGGGCGATCCGCGCGATCTTTATCTGCGCCCGGCGACGCCCTTCGTCGCCGAATTTCTGGGCGAGGCATTGATCCTGCCGGGCGCCTGTCGGGACGGGATGGCGCAAACGCGGCTCGGACCGATCCCCGTTGCGGATGGCGCGGCGGCTGGATCCGCGACGCTGCTGCTGCGCCCCGAGCAGATCGTTCTGCAGCCGATGCGCGAAGGTGACGACCGGTGTTCAGCCCGTGTCGACGCCGTGGAGTTCGGTGGCGTCAGCTCGCTGGTCACTGTCAGTCTGGTCGGGTCCTTCGCGGATGGCGGCGCGCCGATCGTCCTGCATCGCAACGGACTGGTGGCGTTGCATGTCGGCGACATGGTCGGGCTCTCCGTCGCCGGAGTCGCTCATGTGTTCCCAAGCCACGACTGAACAAAGAAAACGCCCCGCGAGACAAGTCTCCGGGGCGCTCTCTAATTCCTGACGCTGTTGCGCCGGAACGATCAGTCGATCACTTCGACGACGCGACGCGTGCGCGGATCGACGAGGACCGTGCGGCCGTTGACGACCGTGTAACGGTAGTCGCGGACGCCATATTCCTGCGGCACGTCGTAATAGGTGACGCCGCTGCCCGGCAGTTCGGCGCCGACAGCCAGATCGCCTTCATAACGATAGGACGGGCGGCCTTCCCGGACGACGTATTCGCGGAAGCGCGGACGCTGGTCGAGGCCGAGCAGGCCGGACACGCCGCCGGCGACTCCGCCGACCACACCGCCCACGACACTGCCGACCGGGCCTGCGGCGCGACCACCGTCACGGGCGCCCTGTTCGGCGCCGCCGACGATGCCCTGCGCGTGAGCGCCGGTGAGGGCGAGGCAGAGGACGGCGGCAGACAGCATCAAACGCTGTTTCATGGCGGTGTTTCCTTTTTGAGTATCGGCAGGAAACGGCCAAGTCGCCGCATGGTTCCACCTTGGGCGCGCGCGGCGGGTGCTGGCGCGAAGGCGTCAGTGCCCGTCGGATATGCCCTCGCGCGCCGTCTTGCTGAACACGAAACGTCCGAAGGCGAGCCCGATGCCGGCGATCAGCGCGATCAGCAGCAACAGCACGCCGCCGGTTTCCGCCGACACCGAAAGCTGCGTCGGAAGGTAGGACATGACCGTCTGCAACTGCCGCATGTCCCACACCACCTTGGTGATGCCAAAGCCGACCGCAAGGCTGACGAGTCCTCCAATGACGAGGCCGGTCAGCGACGGGCCGATGACGTTGGGCAGGAAGAAGCGCACGACGGCGCCGGGCCCCGCGCCACGAATGCGCAAAAGGCCGAGCGTGCGCCGGTCTTCCACGTAATTGGCGTAAGCGACTGCGAAGATGCCGATGAAGGCGAGGATAAGCCCACCCAGCAGGTAGATCTGCACATTCTGGCGCGCGAGGAAGATATACATGTCGCTGCCGAAGCGTGCGATCTCGGTCGGCGCGTCGCGCACGTCGAGCGGCGTGACGTTCACGGTGTCGAGCACGTCGCGCCGCAAGTCGGCGAGCGCTGCGCCGGGCCTTGCGCCGATCATCAGCACGATGCGCGGCAGCAGCACGTCGAGCGAGGCGAAGCGCGGGTTGGCGGCGGACGTCACCAGATAGGGCGACGACGAGAAGAGATGGTTGAGGTAATCGATGCGAACGCTGATGAAGCCTTCGCGATCGTTCACCGTCTTCAACGGCAGGCCGGGCAGGAATCGCAGCGAGCCGCCGAACGGAGCGCGTTCCATCTGCTGCGCGACATTGCGACCGATCGGCATCGGGCCGCCGATGGCGCGCTTGTAGAACTTCGACACCGAGGAGGACGACAGCACTTCATTGTTGGGCAGTCGCGCGACGAGATCGTCGAATTGCTCCGATTCGCCGAGGCCCTGTTCCGCATGCACAGCGGTGCGATAGGCGGATGGATCGCCGATGAGATAGACGGGCAGGCCCGAGAAGCCACGGTCGGGCATGTAGACGCCGTCCGTGATGCCCTCGACGATGTAATCAACACTCGCCACGCCGGGCTTGCTTTTCAACTTGTCGATCAGCGGCAGCAGGCGCTCCTGCAGGATGTCGAGGCGCTGCTTCATACCGCCGCGCGATTGCGCTTGCGCCGGCATGAGGTCGAGTGCGTTCAGCGTCAGCTGCAGGTCCGAGCCGAGTTGCGCGCGGGCGCCGCGCTCCGTCTTGTTGTCGAAGACGGCTGTCATGACTGTCGGATAGAGAGCGAGCGTCGCCAGCATGGCGACGATGAGCAGGAAGGATGCCGCGCGGTGGCGGCGCGTGGCGATGTGCTTCAGCGAGGCCGCGCGCAGCGGCCCGGCAAGCAGCCACGCGGCTGGCGCCATGAGCGCGTTCATCAGCTTCGCGCTTGAGGCGATCAGGCTGACGATGCCGTAGACGAGCAGCGGGAAGGCGATGAAATCGAGCGCGCGGTCGAACTCGAAGATCCATGGCGCCGAGATGAAC
>JAQGKM010000042.1 GCA_028290125.1 Hyphomicrobiales bacterium
TGAGCGCTTGCCTTCGGGCGCGCTGAGCTTCGAGAGCAGCTCCGCGTCCCAGTAATGTTCCTCGATCGCAATGACCGGAAGTCCCGAAGCAAGCGCCATGGCCGAGCCTTTTCTTGTTGTGATTACCGCGCGAGGTCGCCGAGCAGCGCTTTCGAGCGCTCGACGACGTCCTTGGGGGCGTTGACGATCGAGTCCGCGATCTTCTGCGCTTCCTCGCCGGTGGTCGGGCTGATGTCCATTTTCGCCTTGTCGGCTTCGGCAAGGAATTGCGGATCTTTCATCACCGCATCGAAGGCGCGGCGCAGCGCCGTGATCCGGTCGGCAGGCACGCCCGGCGTCGTCACCAGCGAGCGCGCGATGGCCGTGTCGGCGGACAGGAACTCCATGACCTGACGGTCGGACTCATTGGTCGCGAGCTCCGACAGCAACGGCACGTTCGGCAGATCGGGCGAGCGGCGCAGGCCGACCTGCACGATGATGTTGATCTTATGATCCTTCAGCCATTCGGGCTGGTTGGCCTTCCACGACGCCCAATTGTTCGAGGCGCGCGCGTCGACCTCGCCGCGCTCCATCGCGAGGTTGACTTCGTTGCCGCCCGGATAACCGGTGACGATGTTGAGCTTCGTGGCGATGAGGGCGTTCATCAGCTCGGCGTAGATGACGCCCGCCGTTCCCATCGGGGCGCCGACCGTGACGGAACGCTTGCGCATGTCGTCGATGCTCGTCACGCCGGTCGTGTGCCATGTCGCCATCACGTTGGGCGCGTTCGTCGTGTTGCCGATCCATGTGAACTGGCGCGTGTCGTATTTCACCGCCTTCACGTCCATCGCCTGCGCCGACATCATGTTGGACATGATCATGTGCAGCGTGGTGCCGTCGCGCGGTGCGAGCGCCGCCATCCAGTTCGCCGCCTGGATGCCGCCAGCGCCCGGCATGTTGCGCGGCACGACGGTCGGCTGTCCGGGGATGTGCGCTCCGATGTAGCGGCCGAGCAGTCGGCCGCGGAAGTCGTAATCATTGCCCGGCGACGTGCCGATGATGATGCTGACAGTCTTGCCCTTGTAGAAATCGCCGACGGCGTCCGCCTGCGCGCTGGCCGGAAGTCCAAGTGCGAGCGCCGCAAGCGCTGCACGAGCCGCATATCTGCGCTTCATCTCGATCATCCTATCCTCCCGTTTGAACGTGCCGGCTTTTTGCCTGTTTTATTTCCGACTGCTGCGTCAGGGCAGTTCGGCCAGATATCGTTCCAGTGTCAGCGGCGCCGGCGGCGGATCCGACATGGTCGTCTCGACGCCCTCGAAGGCCGTGGTTTCCTCGAACCAGCGCCTTTGCGCCGGAAGGCCCCACGGAAACGAGACGTTGGTATCCGCCGGATCCCAGCGCACGGGCTCGTTCTCGATGTCCATCACCTGATAATGCGTGTTGAACAATTCGACCCTGTGCCCGTCGGGATCGCGAAAGTAGACGAACATCGCGTGTCCCGGTCCGTGCCGTCCCGGCCCGCGCTCCACGCCGCGTCCGAAGCCGAGCGCGCCGGCGACGTCGCAGGCGCGCAGCAGATCCTGACCCTCGGGGGTGAAATAGGCGAAGTGATGCAGCCTCGGTCCGGGGCCGTGAAAAAAGACGATGTCGTGCGGATTGCCCTTGCGCTGCAAAAAGACGCCGCGCAATTCGTCCCTTGCGGTCGCGATATATTCCGACAGGCCGAAGCCCATCGCCGTATAGGCCTCGAGCGCTTTCGGCACGTGCGGCGTCACGATCTGGTAATGGTCGATGCGCTGCGCGCGTCCTCCGCGATGTTCGGCGAAGCGCGTGATCATGCGCGGCTCGACAGGCATGCGCGCGCAGAATTCGAGCGGAACGCCGACCGGATCGGTGACGTGCAGCGTCTTGCCCTGGTGGGCGACGTCGACCCATTTCGCCTCGCAGCCGTGTGCGCTGAAGAAGGCGAGCGATGCTTCGAGATCGTCCTCGGAAAACATGCGCAGGCCGATCCGGGCGCAGGACGGGGCTGGCGCCTTGCGCAGGACGAGGCTGTGATGGCACGCCTCCTCGATGCCGCGCAGATACAGGACATCGTCCTCCTGCGCCGTCACGACGAGGCCGAGCACCTGCGTGTAGAACTCGCGGCTCGCGTCGAGGTCGGCGACCTGGAGCACGACATGGCTCGCGCGGGTGATGTGGAAGTCGGGCCGGGCCGTGACGGGGAGCTGCATGTCGGTTTCTCCTTCAGAGCAGCGCCGGGTAGGAGCCGCCGTCGAGGTGCACGTTCTGCCCCGACATGAAGCCTGCGAGATCGCTGCACAGGAAGGCGCAGGTCGCGCCAAATTCGGCCGGCTCGCCGAGTCGGTTCGCCGCGATGCTCTCGACCTGCTTGCGGCGCGCTTCCTCGTAGCTGATGTTTTCGCGCTTGGCGGCCTGCTGCGCCATGTAGTGCTGGCGGTTGGTGTCGATGCGCTCGGGCAGCAGGTTGTGGATCGTCACGTTATGGCGCGCGACGTCGAGCGAGATCGCCTTCATGGCGGCGGTCAGCCCGGCGCGCGGCGCGGCCGACATGGTCATGTGCGGACGCGGCGTCGTCACCATCGCGGAGGTGATGTTGATGATGCGGCCGAAGCGGCGCTCGATCATCGCCGGCAGCACGGCCTGCGTGAGGAACAACGGCGAGAGCATGTTGCGCTCGACAGCGTCGCGCCATTCGGCTTCGGTCGTCTGCGCGAACATTTTCGGCGCGGGACCGCCGCTGTTGTTGACGAGGATGTCGGGAGTCGGGCAGGCGGCCAGCAGCGCGGCGCGGCCTTCCGCCGTCGTGACGTCGCCGACGACGGCCGTCGCGCGCCCGCCGCCCAGCGCGTTGATCTCCGCCGTCGTCTGCGCGACGGTGTCGGGCGTGCGGCCGCTGATCACGACGTCGACGCCTTCCTGCGCGAGCGCCAGCGCGCAAGCGCGGCCAAGCCCCTGGCTCGAAGCGCAGACAATCGCGCTCCTGCCCCTGATCCCGAGATCCATCCCTTACTCCGTTTCTTTTGTTTTTGACGAGAACGCGGCGGCCTGCCCGACGACTTTCTGCACCAGCGCCGCCGTGCGTTGAAAATGCGCATTGAGCAATTCGACGGCTTCATCGGCCTTACGGTCGATCGCGGCCTGCATGATGTCGCGATGCTCGTCTTCGAGCGGCGCGCGGACGAGGCCGGCGAGGCGTCCAAGATGGCGGTAGCGCTCGGACGCCTCGAACAGGCGCTCGCACATTTCGATCAGCCAGTTGGAGCCGCAGCCGGCGATGAGCGATTGGTGAAAGGCGCGATGGGCTTCCTCCCACGCGGGGTTGCGATCGCCCGATGAAGCGCCGCTGCGGCGCGGCGTGCGGCTCATGCGATGAAAGGCAACGAGCACGCCTTCCTCCCAGTCCATGCCGCCATGCGCGATGGACTGGCGCAAACCGACTTCGTTCAACCAGCATCGCGCCTTGGTGAGGTCGAGCAGTTCGGGCACGCTCACCGGCATGACCGTGAAGCCGCGGTTGTCGCTCTGGTGCACGAGCCGTTCGGCGGCAAGGCGGCTCAGCGCTTCGCGCACCGGGCTCAGGCCGACAGAGAAGCGTTCGCCAAGGTCGCGGATGTTGAGCTTGGTTTCGGGCAGGATCGAGCCGACGAGGATCTCGCTCCGCAACTGCGCGTGGATGGACGTTGCGAGCGTCTGTTTCTGAAGCGCCTCGTCGTTGGTCGTCATGGGGCCCTGTCGGCTTGCGGGCCTCCCGGGGCCCGGAGCGAGGAATAAACCATTATCTGCCGCTAGGTGCAAGAATGATCGATCATTTCGGTTGACGGCTCATATTAGCGACCTTTACGGATAAGGCACGACGAAGAGCGGCCCCAGAGCCGCCGCATGCGGGGATGGATGGCATGGTGCTGCGTTGGACGGCTTTCGCCTTTTCGCTTTGTCTCTCCGGCGCCGGTGCGCTGGCGCAGACCTATCCCGCCAAGCCCGTGAAGATCATCGTGCCCTCGGGTGCCGGCGGCCCGACCGATGCCGCAGCCCGGGTGATCGCCGACCGCCTGTATGCCGCCATGGGACAACCCTTCATCGTCGAGAACCGCAACGGGGCCGGCGGGGCGCTGGGCGCCCGCGTCGTCGCGACCGCACCGGCGGATGGCTACACGCTTCTCATGGGCAACACGGCGGTCCTCGCCACCATCCCGGCGGTGTCGAAGGGCGCGGGCTACGACGCCGTGAAGAGTTTTACGCCGGTTGCCCTCGTCATGGATTCCTTCCAGGTCGTCACCGTCAACCGCGATGCGTCCGCCCGCACGCTCGCCGATCTTGTCGCTTCCGCGAAGCGCGAGCCCGGCAAGCTGAATTATGCGGCGACGGGCATCGGCAACATCACGCATCTCGCCGGTGAGTTGTTCAAGGCCCGCGCGGGCGTCGATCTCGCGGCGGTGCAGTACCGCAGCGGCGGCGAAGCGACGACGGCGCTCTTGCAGAACGACGTCCAGATGACGATCGACAATATTTCCGCCGTGCGCCCGTTCATTGAAGACGGCAAGCTGCGCGCGCTCGCCGTGACCTCCGCGCAGCGCCGCCCCGAACTCCCGGACGTCCCGACGGTGATCGAGGCCGGCTATCCGGATCTCGTCATGACGAGCTTCTTCGGCGTCGTCGCACCGGCCGGAACGCCGCCCGACATCGTCGACAAACTCAACCGCGACATCAACCAGGCGGTGGCGCAGGCGTCCGACGCGATCGCGCGGCTCGGCTCGCGTCCTGCGCCGGGAACGCCCGACCAGTTTCGCGACCTCATCGCAAATGAATCCGCCAAATGGGCGCGCATCGCGCGCGACGCCAAGATCTCGATCGACTGAGGGCCCATGCAAATTGAGACGACATTTGTCCTGATC
Source organism: Hyphomicrobiales bacterium (assembly GCA_028290125.1). Taxonomy (GTDB): domain Bacteria; phylum Pseudomonadota; class Alphaproteobacteria; order Rhizobiales; family Beijerinckiaceae; genus Terripilifer. The sequence continues at coordinate 4,899 of JAQGKM010000042.1, forward strand.
GTCGGTGGCGGGCCGGTCGGCATGTCAGCCGCGCTCGAACTCGGCGCCCGTGGCGTGCCGGCGATCCTCGTCACGGAAAACCTCGACACCGCCCGGCATCCGAAATGCAATCTCACCAATGCGCGGTCGATGGAGCATTTCCGCAGGCTCGGCCTGTCGCAGACCTTGCGCTCGACAGGACTGCCGCCGGAGCTGCCGCGTGAAAGCGCCTATGTGACACGGTTCTGCGGCCAGGAGTTCGGGCGGCTGCCACGCCCGCTCATGCTTTATCCGACGCCGGAGCTGCCAAACTTCATTTCGCAGATCCGCCTTGAGGAGCAGTTGCGCGGCGCGTGCGAAAGCCGCGGACATGATCTGCGCTTCGGCCAGCGCCTCGTTTCCTTCGAGGATCGCGATGGTGGAATCGAAGCGCTGGTGGAGAACGTCCAGGACGGCGCGCGCCGCACCATACGCGCGAGCTACATGCTGGCTGCCGACGGCGCCTCGTCGCTCGCCCGCAAGTCGCTCGATGTCGCGATGCGCGGCGAGAGCGGCGACGAGCAGCGCGCCTTCATGGGCGGCACGATGCTTTCCTACTACATCGAGGCGCCGGAATTGCTCGACGCGAGCGGTCGGCGACCCGCGCAGATGACCTGGATCATCAATCGCGACCTGCGCGCCATGATGTATGCGCAGGATGCGCGCACGCGTTGGGTGGTGCATGTGCAGGTGCCGACGGGCGTCGACTGGCGCGAGGTGGACGCGAACGCCACGATCCGCGCCATGCTCGGGGCCGACGTTCCCGTCACGATCATCTCGGGCGGCCCGTGGCGTGGCGGCCTCGCGCTGGTGGCCGACCGGTACCGCGTCGGCCGCGTTTTCCTGGCGGGCGACGCGGCGCATCTCTTCACGCCGCTGGGCGGCTTCGGCATGAACACGGGCATCGGCGACGTGATGAATCTCGGCTGGAAGCTCGCCGCCGTGCATCAGGGCTGGGGCGGAGACGCGCTGCTCGACAGCTACGAGGACGAGCGTCGTCCGATCGGTTTGCGCAACCGCGAGATCGGCGTGCACTGTTCGCGCATCATGGATCGCTGGGTGTTGCCGGATGCGCTCGAAGCCGACGGGCCCGAGGGCGAGACGGCGCGCGCCGTCTTCGGCGAGCAGGTCGTTCGCGAGGACCGGGTGCAATATTACACCGTCGGTCTGCAGCTCGGCGAACGCTACGCATCGCAAATCGTGACGGGCGATGGCGCCGACACTCCGCCCGACGATTGGGAGAAGGTCTGGCCATCAGCCTTTCCAGGATCGCGCGCCCCCCATGTCATGCTCGATGGCGCGCCGCTGTTCGACAAGTTCGGCTCCGGTTTCACGCTGCTCATGCATGGCTCCGACGCCGTAGCCATTGCCGAGGCGGGCGCGCCGCTGACAATCGTCTCTCTCGACGAGGCTGCGGCGCAGGCCTACCCGCGCAAGTTCACGCTCGTGCGGCCCGACCAGCATGTCGCCTGGCATGGCGACGAAGCCGGCGAGATTGCAGCGGCGCTCCAACGGGCTGCGGGGCGCGCATGAGCGACGCGCTGCTTCTCGGCTCGCCCTACCAGACCGAGCGCTACCGGCTGATGCGTGAGGAACTCGCGCAGCATGGCATCGACGCGACGGTGCTGGTCGACGGCGCACCGCCGCCGCGGGCGGCGCTGGCTGCGGCGCAGGTCATCGTGCTCGATCGGCACCACAAGGCCGACCGCGCCATGATCGCCGCGGCGCCGCGTCTGCGCGGGATCGTTTCGCCCATCGCCGGCACGGACCATATCGACATCGGCGCCGCCACCGAGGCCGGGCTTATCGTCGGACGCGGCCAGACGCCGGAAAACACCATCGGGATGGCGGAAGCGACGGTCGCGCTGCTTCTCGCCTGTCTCTACGACATCCCCTCGCATGCGCGTATCGTGCAGACGGGCGAGGCGCGACCGGTCTGGCCGCTGTCGCGGCTTGCGTCTGGCAAGACGCTCGGGCTGATCGGCTTCGGCAAGATCGCACGCGGTGTCTGCGCGCGTCTGGCCGGCTGGAATGTCCAGATCCTGGTCTATTCGCGCTACCCCGCCGGCGACCTGCCGCCTCACGTCAGGCAGGTCGACCTCGACGAAGTCTACCTCAGCAGCGACGTCATCAGTCTTCACACGACGCTGTCCGACAGCACGCGGAAAATGATCGACGCCGAAGCGATCGCCAGGATGAAGCGCGGCGTCATTCTCATCAACACGGCGCGCGCCGCCTTGATCGACGAACAAGCGCTCGCCTCTGCGGTGCGCGACGGCCAGGTGTCGCGCGTCGCGCTCGACGCCATCGATCCGCTGCCGGTCCCCTCCGACAGTCCGTTGCGCGACATGCCCGGCGCGCTGCTGACGCCGCACATGCTCGGCCACAGCCAGGAGGGCGCGCTGAATTTCGTGCGCACCGGCGTGGAAAGCGTGCGCCGCATCCTCGCCGGCGAAGCGCCGCCCTATGTCTGCAACCCCGATATCGTCGCAGCCTGGCGCGCGCTGTGGAGTGTCCCGTCATGAGCGATCAGGCAATCGAAGATCAGGTCTCGCGGGCCGAACTCGAGCGCCGGTGGTCGGCCTGCCGCGCAGTGATGCAAGCCGACGGGCTCGACGCGCTGGTTGCGCTGGCGGACAACGACTACCTCGGCGGCGCGGTGAAATGGTTGAGCGACGTGTCAGCCTTTCTCTACCCCAAGGCCGTCGTGCTGTTTTCCGACGCCATGACGATCATCGATCACGGCCCGCTCGAGGGCGGCCGCGCGCTCGACGGATCGAGCCTCGCCTATCCGGGCGCAAACGCGCTGCGCACCACGGCCGAATTCGCGTCCGTCTCGTACACGCGATCCTATTCCGCAGCGCTCGCGGCGTCCGCCCTCAAGGAGAAAGCGTGCCGGCGTGTCGGTCTCTCCGGCATGGACTCGATGCCGCACGGTTTCATCCGCCATCTGCGCGAGGCGATGCCTGAAGCGACCTTCGTGGATGCCAGCGAAGCGATCGACGGCCTGAAGGCTCGCAAGAGCGCGGAGGAAATCGGCCTGTTGCGCCGGGCGACGCTGATCCAGGACCAGATCTTCGAGCGCGTCCTGCCGCAGATCAAGCCCGGGATGCGGCAGTCGGACGTCGTCGCGCTCGCGCGCTACGAGAGCAGCCGCTTCGGCAGCGAGCAGGGCGTCTTCCTTTGCCGCGCCGCGCCGCTGGGCAAGCCGACACCTGTCGCGCGAGGCCCGCATTTCGATCGCCGCGTGCTGCAGGCGGGGGACTATTTTTCGCTGCTGATCGAGAACAATGCGCCGTCGGGCTTTTACGCCGAGCTCGGTCGGACGGTCGTGCTCGGCCGCGCGCCGCAACCGCTCCTCGAGGCGTTCGAGATCGCCCGTGCGGCGCAGGCCGACATGGCCGCGAGTCTAACGCCCGGCATCGCCTGCTCGGACGTCTACGCACGGCACGCCGACTTCATGCGGTCACGCGGCCAGCAGGCCGGCCGGCGGATTTCCGCGCACGGGCAGGGCTACGACCTTGTGGAGCGTCCGTTGCTGCGCGAAGACGAGACCATGCAGGTGGCCGACGGCATGTTCTTCGCGATCCATCCGAGCGCATCGCTCAGCGACCACACGGCCTTCATCTGCGACAATTATCTGGTCTGCGAGGGCGGCGGCTGGATGCATGAGACGCCAAAGCGGGTGTTCGAGATCGCCTGACAGCTACGGCGGCGGAGGGTCTCGCGACTTCCCCAGAAGTATCGTAATGTATTGTTCACCATAAGACCTGCCGCCCGTGCG
>JAQGKM010000429.1 GCA_028290125.1 Hyphomicrobiales bacterium
TTTACGCCAATGGGACGAAGGCGAACCGCTGATCAAGGCTTCGCTCGGCTTGTTGGAGCCCTCGCCCGCCGCCCCGGCGCTGTCGCCCAGCGTCCTGCTCGTCCCGCTCGCGGCGTTCGACCGGCGCGGCCATCGGATCGGTTATGGCCGGGGCTTTTACGATCGCGCCCTGGCGGCGCTCGGGCCGGTGACGACGATCGGGATCGCTTTCGCCACGCAGGAAATCCCGACGATTCCCGACGAGCCGCACGACCACCCGCTCGATTTCGTGGTAACGGAGCAGGAAATCATCGACACGCGCGTGCTGCGAGGCTCCTGAACCATGCGTCTGCTCTTCATTGGCGATATCGTCGGCCGCGCCGGCCGCGCCATCCTGCTCGACCGCCTGCCCGGCCTGCGCGCCCGCTATGCGCTCGATTTCGTCATCGTCAACGGTGAGAACGCCGCCGGCGGGTTTGGCATCACGGAAGCGATCTGCGACGAATTTCTCGGGGCCGGAGCCGATTGCGTGACGCTCGGCAACCATTCGTTCGACCAGCGCGAGGCGCTCGTTTTCATCGAGCGCCAGCCACGCCTGCTGCGGCCCGCCAATTATCCGGCCGGCACGCCGGGACGCGGCGCCAACATGTTCGAGACCGCCAAGGGCCAGCGGGTGCTGGTGATGAACGCCATGGGCCGCGTGTTCATGGACCCGCTCGACGACCCCTTCGCCTCCGTCGAGCGCGAGATCGGGGCCTGCCCGCTCGGAATGGGCTGCGACGCCTTCGTGCTCGATTTCCACGCCGAGACGACATCGGAAAAAATGGCCATGGGCCATTTCTGCGACGGGCGCGCGAGCCTTGTGGTCGGGACGCACACCCACATTCCGACCGCCGACCACCAGATCCTGCCAGGCGGCACCGCCTACCAGAGCGACGCCGGCATGACGGGCGATTACGACAGCGTCATCGGCATGGACAAGGAAGAGCCCCTGCGCCGCTTCACGCGCAAGATCCCGGGTGGCCGCTTCGAGCCCGCCGACGGCGCGGCCACCCTGTGCGGGCTGGCCGTGGACATCGACGATTCCACCGGCCTCGCCCGCGCCGTGGCGCCGCTGCGCATGGGCGGACGGCTCGCGCCGGCGCTGCCGGAGTTCTGGAACGAGCATTGAACGGAAGACGTGGCTCGTCACAGCGGCGAATAGGCGGGCGCCCCTTCAATTTGGCGCCGCTCAAGCGTATAAGGCGCGCCACACTCCATTCACTTGCGTTTTTCCGAGGGGTCCATGGCAGGCCATAGTCAGTTCAAGAACATCATGCACCGCAAGGGGAAGCAGGACGCCGTGCGGTCCAAGCTGTTCTCCAAGCTCGGTCGCGAAATCACCGTGGCGGCCAAGATGGGCATGCCCGACCCCAACATGAACCCGCGCCTGCGCGCGGCCATCCTCGCCGCCCGCGAGGAAAACATGCCCAAGGACAACATCGAGCGCGCCATCAAGAAGGCCTCGGGCGGCGACGCCGAGAACTACGATGAAGTCCGCTACGAGGGCTATGCGCCCGGCGGCGTCGCGGTGATCATCGAGGCGCTGACCGACAACCGCAATCGCACGGCTGGCGAAGTGCGCTCCTACTTCACCAAGGCCGGCGGGGCGCTGGCCGAAACCGGCGCCGTCGCCTTCATGTTCGACCGTGTCGGCGTCATCGAATACGCCAAGACCATCGGCTCCGAAGACGACGTGATGGAAGCCGCGATCGAGGCCGGCGCCGACGATGTCGCCTCGCAGGACGATCTCTACGAGATTATCACCACGCTCGAAAACCTGCGCGACGTGCAGAAGGCGCTCGAGACGCGATTCGGCGAGGCCAAGAAGGCGGCGCTGATGTGGCGTCCGCAGAACACGATCAATGTCGATGACGAAGCCGGCGAAAAGATCCTGAAACTCATCGGCTCGCTCGAAGACAACGACGACGTCCAGAACGTCTACGCCAACTTCGAAATTTCCGATGCGCTGATGGCGAAACTCGGCGGCTAACGCCGGCGCGCGGCGAGCCTTCCGGCCAGCCGCGCTTTCGCCCCAATGCCTTGCGACAAGCGCTCCATCGTGGGCCGCAGTCTCGCGTCCTGAAAGCAACCATGTCCAAGAACGCGTCCAAGAACGACAACCCCCAGCGCTTCTACCTGATGCTGCCGCCGCTCGACGAAGCCGGTGATTTTCCCGAGCGTCTCGCCGATGCGCTGGATCGCGCCGATGTCGCCTGCGTGCTGGCGCCGCTCGCCGCGCGCGACGAAGGTTCGGCCAAGAAGATCGTGAAGGCGCTGATCGCCGTCACCGAGCCGCGCGGCGTCGCGCTGCTGATCGACGACGCCTCCATCGTCGCGCGTTCGGGCGCCGATGGCGCGCATGTGCGCGTCACCGGAGAGACGCTGGAAAAGGCGCTGGGCGCGGCCATCGAGGCGTTGAAGCCCGACCGCATCGTCGGAGCCGGCGGCCTGAAAGCCAAGCACGACGCCATGGTGGCGGGCGAGTTCGACGTCGACTACATCAGCTTCGGCGATCCGGCCCCGGACGGCTACACGCCGCCGATCGAACAGACGCTGGAGCGCGTCTCGTGGTGGGCCGACATCTTCAACGTGCCCTGCGTCGCCTTTGCGCCGACGATCGCCGACGTCGCGGCGCTCGGCAAGGCTGGCGCGGATTTCGTCGCGCTGCGTGATGCGATCTGGAACGACCCGCGCGGCGCCGGCGACGCCATGTCGGAAGCGCAGGCGCTTCTCGACGCCAATCCCGCGCAGGCCGGACAGGGCTGATGCGCATCGGGCTCGGCCTCGCGTTGGGACTGCTGCTGTGCCCCACGCCGGGCCTGTCCCCAGCCCATGCGCAGACGTTCGGGCCATCGCTCACGCCGACCGCGCCGCCAAAACTTCAGCCCGGGCTGATGCCGCTCTATCAGCCGAACCGGCCGCCGCCATCGGCAGGCCCGGTGAAACCCGGACAGGACATCGCCTTCGGCGCGTATCAGCGCGGCTATTACGTCACCGCCTTCCAGGAGGCGATGCAACGCATCGAGAAGAACAAGGCCGATGCCGCCGCCATGACGCTGGTCGCGGAAATCTATCGTGACGGCTCGGGCATCAAGAAAAATCCGTCCGAGGCCGCGCGTTGGTACAAGCTCGCGGCAGACCGCGGCGATCCGCAGGCGCAGTTCCAGCTCGCCGCCGCGACGCTGCGCGGCGAAGGCGTGCCGGAAAACAAGGCGGTGGCGAAGAGCCTGCTCGAGAAGGCTGCGGCGCAGGGACATCCGGGCGCGCTCTACAATCTCGGCATCATGGCGATCGACGCCGATATCCAGGATTTCCGCGCCGCCGCCGACTTCTTCCGCAGGGCCGCCGAACGCGGCAACATGGACGGCGCCTATTCGCTCGCGGTGCTCTATCGCGAAGGCCGCGGCGTGCCGCAGGACATCAAGGAAGCGGCCCGCTGGCTGCGCCGCGCGGCCGATGAACACATTGCTGCGGCGGAAGTCGAACTCGCGATCATGACGTTCAACGGAGAGGGCGTCGAGAAGGACGAAGCCGCGGCCGCCAAGCTCTTCCTGCGCGCCGCCGTCCGCAACAATCCGGTCGCGATGAACCGCCTCGCCCGCATTTACGCCTCGGGCCGCGGCGTCGTGAAAAACCCGGTCGAGGCCATGAAATGGCATCTGCTCGCCCGCGCCGTCGGTCTGCAGGACGAGTTTCTCGATGGCGTGCTGAACGGCCTGTCCGCCAAGGAACGCGCCGAAGTCGAGGCCGCCGTGAAGAAGTTCGTCGGACCGTAGGAGCGGGGCGCGCCCCCTTTCCTCATTGATCTCCCGGCCCCCCACGGGTAAACCCACGTCTCTCCCGCTCTTTGAAAGCCCCGACGCCCATGATCCGCTCCGCCCTGATGAATGTCATGACTGCCGCCGCCGTAAAGGCTGGCCGTGGTCTCAAGCGCGATCTGGGCGAAGTCGAAAACCTGCAGGTCTCCATCAAGGGCCCGGGCGATTTCGTCACCGCTGCCGACCGCCGCGCCGAGAAGGTGCTGTTCGAGGAATTGTCGCGGTCGCGTCCGGGCTACGGCTTCCTGATGGAGGAAGGCGGCGCGGTCGAGGGCGCAGACAAGACGCATCGCTGGATCATCGATCCGCTCGACGGCACCACCAACTTCCTGCATTCGCTGCCGGTGTTTGCAATCTCGGTCGGGCTCGAGCGCGATGGCGAGATGGTGGCGGGCGTCGTCTACAATCCCGCGACGGATGAAATGTACACGGCGGAAAAGGGCCAGGGCGCCTGGCTCAACAATCGCCGCCTGCGCGTCGCCGCGCGCCGCGATTTTGCCGATGCGCTGGTCGGCTGCGGCATCCCTCCGCTGGCGCGCGCGCATCTGCATCCGCGCTTCAAGCTCGAACTCTCTTCGGTCATCGCGAAGTCGGGCAACATCCGTCGCCTCGGCGCCGCGTCGCTCGACCTCGCCATGGTGGCGGCGGGCCGGCTCGACTGTTACTGGGAGCGCGGACTGTCGGCGTGGGACATGGCGGCCGGCATCGTTCTGGTGCGGGAAGCCGGCGGCTATGTGAGCGACGCCGACGGCCATGACAAGATGCTGGAGAGCGGCTCGATCTGCGTCGGCAACGAATCCATGCACAGGTCTTTGCTGGCTGCATTGCGCTCGGCCTGAGCAGACTGAAGCATCGCGCAGGCGAATACTTGCAGCCAACACCTTGCGCTTTCGCTTGAACCGAGCCGAAATTTCGCGTCTCTTAACGCCGGAGCGCCGCCAGTCTCCCTGCGGCAGGAATCGAAATGGCTGTTCGAAATGGCTTTTGAGCGAGACCCTTACGTCCTTTCCTCGCCGCGCATCTTTCTTTTGCGCATGGTGGTGTTCCTGATCCTGGCGGGATTTGTCGCCTTGATCCTCTACCGCCAGATCGCCAACGCCTTCCTGGCCAATCCCGGCCTCAACAGCCTGATCATGGGCGTGCTTGCGCTCGGCATCGTGCTCGGCCTGCGGCAGGTCGTGCGGCTCTTCCCTGAAATCAAATGGGTCAACGCGTTGCGGCGCGACGAATCGCTCGGCCTGCGCGAACCCGTGCTGCTCGCCCCGATGGCGCGCATGCTCGGCGATAGCGGCCTGCGCGCGATCTCGACATCGACGCTGCGTGCGATTCTCGATTCGATCGGAACGCGCCTCGACGAATCGCGCGAGATCCTGCGCTACATGATCGGCCTGCTGGTCTTCCTCGGTCTGCTCGGCACCTTCTGGGGCCTGCTCGAAACCGTCGGCTCGATCGGCGGCGTCATCAAATCCATGCAGACCGGCGCCGATGCGACCGTCATGTTCGACGATCTGAAAAACGGCCTCGCCGCGCCGATCTCGGGCATGTCGATTGCCTTCACGTCGTCGCTGTTCGGTCTCGCGGGCTCGCTGATTCTCGGCTTCCTCGACCTGCAGGCCGGACAGGCGCAGAACCGCTTCTACACGGAGCTCGAGGACGCGCTCTCCACCAACGCGACCGACTCCAGCATCCTGCCGGCGACCGGCGGACCGATGTCGCCCGATTTCCGGCAGGCCCTGCAGAAGCTTGCGGAGGCCGCTGACCCGATGACGGCGCGCGCCGCCACACAGGCCATGGTCAACCTCGCGGAGGGCATCCAGGGGCTCGTGCAGCACATGCGCGGCGAACAGCAGATGCTGCGCACCTGGGTCGAGGCGCAGGCCGACCAGCAGGCCGAGATTCGCAAGCTGCTGCAGCGTCTCGCCGCCGAGACGGAGCGCCGCTGATGGCGCTCGGCCGCGCACGCCGTTCGAGGGGCGGCTTCGACTACTGGCCGGGCTTCGTCGACGCGCTGTCGACCATGCTGCTGGTGATCATCTTCCTGCTGTCGGTCTTCATGCTCGCGCAATATTTCCTGTCGCGCGAAATGACCGGCAAGGACACGGCCCTGCAGCGCCTCAACCGGCAGATCGAGGAACTGACCTCGCTGCTCGCGCTGGAGCGCGCCGGCAAGGGCGATGCGCAATCCACCATCCTGTCGCTGCAGGCGACTCTCGACGCCAACGAGCGCGAGAAGCAGCGCCTGCAATTGCTCGCGGAGTCGAGCCGCGGCGGGCTCGAGGCTGCCGGCAGCGAAGCCAGCGAGGCGCGCCGCGCGCTGGAATCCGAACGCGCGATCTCGGCGCGCGCCATGGCGCAGGTCGACATCCTCAACCAGCAGATCTCGGCGCTACGCCGCCAGCTCGCCGCCATCGAGGAAGCGCTGAACGCGTCGGAGCGGCGCGACAAGGAGAGCCAGGCGCGCATCGCCGATCTCGGCTCGCGCCTCAACGTCGCGCTCGCCCAGAAGGTGCAGGAGCTCGC
>JAQGKM010000458.1 GCA_028290125.1 Hyphomicrobiales bacterium
CTTCCTGAAGATCGGCGACCGCGCGGCGGGCGACATCAAGTCGGGCGGCACCACGCGCCGCGCCGCCAAGATGGTGGTCGTCGACGCCGACCATCCCGACATCGAGGCCTACATCGACTGGAAGGTGAAGGAGGAGGAGAAGGTCGCCTCTCTCGTCACCGGCTCGAAGATCGTCAAGAAGCACATGAAGGCCGTTCTCAAGGCCGCGGTGAATTGCGAAGGCCCGAACGACGATTGCTACAACCCGGAGAAGAACCCGGCGCTGAAGAAGGCCATCAAGATGGCCCGCCGGGATTCCGTGCCGGACGGCTACATGAAGCGCGTCATCCAGTTCGCGCGCCAGGGCTACACAGAAATCCAGTTCGACACCTACGACACCGACTGGGATTCGGAAGCCTACCTCACGGTCGCGGGCCAGAACTCGAACAATTCGGTGCGCGTCACCGACGACTTCCTGCGCGCGGTCGAGGCCGACGGCGACTGGAACCTCATCAAGCGGATCGACGGCAAGGTCGCCAAGACGCTGAAGGCCAAGGACCTCTGGGAAAAGATCGGCTACGCCGCCTGGGCCTCGGCCGATCCCGGACTGCAGTACCACACCACCGTCAACGACTGGCACACCTGCCCGGCGTCGGGACCGATCAACGCGTCGAACCCCTGCTCCGAGTACATGTTCCTCGACGACACGGCGTGCAATCTCGCCTCGATGAACCTGCTGACGTTCCGCGATCCGAAGACCGGCGTGTTCGACATCGCCGGCTACGAACATGCGGTGCGCCTGTGGACCGTCGTGCTCGAAATCTCGGTGCTGATGGCGCAGTTCCCGTCGAAGGAAATCGCGCGTCTCTCCTACGAGTACCGCACGCTCGGCCTCGGCTACGCCAATGTCGGCGGCCTGCTGATGTCGTCGGGCATCGGCTATGACTCGGACGACGGCCGCGCAATCTGCGGCGCGCTGTCGGCGATCATGACCGGCGTCAGCTACGCGACCTCCGCCGAAATGGCGAAGGAGCATGGTCCCTTCCCCGGCCACGCGCCGAACAAGGACCACATGCTGCGCGTCATCCGCAATCATCGCCGCGCCGCTTACGGCGAGGCGTCGGGTTACGAAGGTCTCTCGGTCGCGCCGGTCGGTCTCGACCTCGCCACGCTCGACAAGCTGAAGACCAACGGCAAGGTGCTGGCCGCGCACGCCAAGGCGGCGTGGGATCTCGCGCTGTCGCTTGGCGAACAGCACGGCTATCGCAATGCGCAGGTCTCCGTCGTCGCCCCCACGGGCACGATCGGCCTGGTGATGGATTGCGACACCACCGGCATCGAGCCTGACTTCGCGCTCGTGAAGTTCAAGAAGCTCGCGGGCGGCGGATACTTCAAGATCATCAACCGCGCCGTGCCCGAGGCGCTGCGCGCGCTCGGCTACAGCGAGGCCAACCTCGCCGAGATCGAGGCCTATGCGGTGGGACACGCTTCCATGCGCCAGTCGCCGGGCGTCAACCATGCGACGCTGCGCGCCCGTGGTTTCACGGACGAGAAACTCGAACAGCTGGAGACGACGCTCGCCAGCGCCTTCGACATCAAGTTCGTCTTCAACAAATGGGCGCTGGGCGCGGACTTCCTCACCGGCGCGTTGAAGGTGCCGGCCGAGAAGCTCGACGATCCGTCGTTCGAACTGCTGCCGTTCCTCGGCTTCAGCAAGGCCGAGATCGACATGGCCAACGTCCATGTCTGCGGCGCGATGACGCTCGAGGGCGCCCCGCACCTCAAGGTCGAGCATTACAACGTGTTCGATTGCGCCAATCCGTGCGGCCGCACCGGCAAGCGTTATCTGTCGGTCGAGAGCCACATCCGCATGATGGCTGCGGCGCAGCCCTTCATCACGGGCGCGATCTCGAAGACGATCAACATGCCCAACGACGCCTCGGTCGAGGATTGCAAGGACGCCTACATGCTGTCCTGGCGCCTCGCGCTGAAGGCCAACGCGCTCTATCGCGATGGCTCGAAGCTTTCGCAGCCGCTCAACTCGCAGCTCATCGCCGACGATGAGGACGAGGACGACGATGCGGTCGAGACCATGGCGGCGATGAACGCCACGGCGCGCACCGCGCATGTGGCCGAGAAGATCGTGGAACGCATCGTCGAGCGCATCGAGCGCACGCGCGAGCGCGAGCGCCTTCCCGATCGCCGCAAGGGCTACACGCAGAAAGCCGTGGTGGGCGGGCACAAGGTGTACCTGCGCACCGGCGAATATGTGGACGGCCGCATCGGCGAGATCTTCATCGACATGCACAAGGAAGGCGCCGCCTTCCGCTCGCTGATGAACAATTTCGCCATCGCGATCTCGGTCGGTCTGCAGTACGGCGTGCCGCTCGAAGAATATGTCGACGCCTTCACCTTCACCCGCTTCGAGCCGGCCGGCTTCGTGCAGGGCAATGACGCGATCAAGAACGCCACGTCGATCCTCGACTACGTATTCCGCGAACTCGCCATTTCCTACCTCGGCCGCAACGACCTCGCCCATGTGGATCCGTCCGACATCGGCGACACGGTGATCGGCAAGGGCGACGAACAGAGCCGTCCGCAAGGCACGCCGGCCCAGAACGCGACGCAGCGCTTCGTCTCGAAGGGTTTTGTGCGCTCGAAGACCGACAAGCTGATGCTCGTGCAAGGCGGCTTCGAGACGAAGAACACCTCCACCATGTTCGAAACCGCCGGCGCGACAGCGCTGAAGAAAGACGCCAACTTCCGCTAGGACGTGACGGCGGCGACGGTGGCGGAATTCGAACACCTGGAATGGTCGGCGGCCTCGGCCCCAAAACAA
>JAQGKM010000465.1 GCA_028290125.1 Hyphomicrobiales bacterium
TGATCACGCTGCCCTTGCTGCAGCCCGGATTGCTCTCCGCCGCGCTGATAGTCTTCGTCACCAGCGCGGGCCTGTTCGACGTGCCGCTGGCTCTGACCGCCACCAAGGGCATCCGCACCATGCCCACGGAAGTCTTCGCGCTGGTGCGCTATCCCAGCGACCTCGGCCGCGCCGCGGCTTTCGGCATTTTCATCACCGCGATCACCATCGCATTGACCCTGTGGCAGCGTGCGCATCTTTCCAAGCGGCGTTACGAAATCGTGTCGGGCAAGGGATACAAGCCGCGCGTGACGGAAATCCGTGGCGGCGCACGCATCCTCGCGCTGACCATCGAGATCGTCTTCTTGACCACGAGCGTCGTGCTCCCGGTGCTCGCCCTCGTGCTGGTCGCGCTGTCGCCGCTTTGGACGGGCCGATTCAATCCGTCCAACGCGACGCTGGCGAATTTTTCCTATGTGCTGTTCGACTACAGCCTCACGCGGCAGGCGATCCTGAATTCGCTCTTGCTCGCCGTCAGCGGCGCGACGCTCGGCGTGGTGATCAGCGGCCTGCAATCCTACTATCTCCAGCGCGGACGCGGACGCTTCAAGGGACTCGTGGATGCGCTGCTCGCCTTGCCGCTCGGCATTCCCGGTATCGTTCTGTCGCTGTTCTTTCTGATTTTCGCCATTCGAACGCCGCTCTACGGGACGCTGGCGATCCTGCTCATCGCCTATGTCGCGCGGTTCTTTCCCTTCGCGACCCGCACCATCAGCGCGATGCTGTCGGCCATTCATCCGGAACTGGAAGAGAGCGCGCGCGCCAATGGCGCCAGCTGGGCGCAGACCATGCGCCATATTCTTCTGCCGCTCCTGCGCCCGGCGCTGATCGCGGCGTGGATCATGCTCTTCATCATCTTTATCCGTGAACTGGGGGCGAGCATCCTTCTTTACGCCAGCGGCACAGAGACGATCTCCATCGCCATGCTGCTGCTGTCGGAAAATAGCGTCGGCTATGTTGCGGCGCTGGCGCTCGTGCAGCTCGTTCTCCTGCTCGGCGGCTTCACCCTGTTCCGATTGACCAAGGTTTCCGCCATCCAATAGACTTCAAAGAAAACACGATCGGGGGGAGATGTGACCAGGCATGACGCGCCGGACAGCTTTGTGAGCATCAAGCATGTCACGAAGAAATTCGGCGCCTATACGGCGCTCGACGACCTGAGTTTCTCGGTGCGCGAAGGCGGCACGCTGGCGCTGCTCGGCCCGAGCGGCTGCGGAAAGACGACCATGCTGCGCTGCCTCGCGGGGCTCGAAACCCCCGAGCACGGCTTCATCTCGATCGCCGGCAAGACCGTCTTCGATTCAGCCGCCGGCATCAATCTCAATCCGGAAGACCGGGGACTCGGCGTCGTGTTCCAGTCCTACGCCGTCTGGCCGCATATGTCGGTGGTAGACAACGTGGCTTTCCCCTTGCGCGTGCGTGGCGTCGGTGCGCCCGAACGGCGCAAGCGGGCGATGGAGATTCTCGAAATTGTCGGGCTCGCGGGCTTCGCCGAGCGATCCGCCACGCAGTTGAGCGGCGGACAGCAGCAGCGCGTCGCCGTGGCGCGCGCGCTGGTCCATTCGCCGAGCCTCGTGCTGTTCGACGAGGCGCTCTCAAATCTCGACGCCGCGCTGCGCGAACAGATGCGGCTTGAGTTAAAAGGCCTGCAGGACAGGCTCGGGTTCACGGCCCTCTACGTGACGCATGATCAGAGCGAGGCGCTGGGCCTGGCTGAGACAATCGTGCTGATGAACGTCGGGCGCATCGATACCAGCGGTTCCGCGCGCGACGTCTTCATGTCCCACCAGTCGTCCTTTGCGGCGCGCTTCTTCGGGCTCAACGTGTTTGAGGGCAAGGCGCGTGGCGCGGCGTTCATCGCCTTCCAGCGCGAGCATGCGCAATTGCGTGCGCCCGGCGCAGGGGCGGAAAGCGGCCTTGTGCTGCCAGGCGTTGTGCGCACGCGGTCGTTCCAGGGATTGGTCGATGAATACGCAATCGATCTTGATCAGGGCGTGTCGATCCGCGCGCTGGACGGCTCGGCGGGCTTCGCGCCCGGCCAGCGGGTGGATGTGGTTATCAACGAGCGGAGCCTGTTTCTGCTCGATCGGTAAATGAAAAGACGGGAGGCGAGGATGAACATGACTGGCACGGCGCGCCTTGGTTTCGCGTTTCTTTTCATGGGGCTGGCGACCATGGCCCACGCGCAGGACATCCCGGCGCTGAAGGGGCTTGATGAGGCGGCGCGCACAAACGTTCTTCAGATGGTCGATGGCGCCAAGAAGGAAGGCGCGCTGAGCTATTCCGATACGATCATCCAGCCCACGACAAGCGACGTCCTCGTGGCTGCGTTTCGCGCCTACTATGGGCTGCCCGCCAGCTTCCCGGTCAACTACACGCTGCTCACCAGCGGCGCCATGATCACGCGCATCGAGCAAGAGCTTGCCGCCAGCCGCATCACCTTCGATGTTGCGGCGATCGGCTCGCCGACATGGACCTTCGACCGCTACCGGTCCGGCGCTTTCATGCGCTACCGCTCGCGCGAATATGACGCCTACCAGGACGTCATCAAGGCGGGGCTCGGCGTCGACGGCGCCTTCGTGCTGAATGGCGGCTATGCGCAAATTCCGATCTGGAACGCCGACATTCTCAAATTCGACGGCAAGTCCTATCGCGACGCTCTCAACGCCGCCGTGCCAGGCCGGTTCTCCATTGGCGATGTCGTCCAGTCCGAATCCCATCTCACGACCTATGCGGGCCTGCGCCAGGTGCTCGACGTCGAATTCTTCAAGGAAATGGCGAAGAAAAAGCCGACCTTCGTGGGCCGCTCGGAGCAGTCCGCGCAGCGGATCCTCACGGGTCAGGACGTGATCGCCTTTGGCGGCAATCCGTCTCGCGTCCACCAGTCGAACCAGAAGGGCGCCAGGCTGCGGATTCTGTATCCCTCCGAAGGTTTTACCTTCCTGCCGCAGTTGACTTTCATTCTGGCCAAGGCGCCGCATCCCAACGCCGCGAAATTATGGATCGACTTCATTCTCTCGGAAACGGGACAGCAGATCCTCGCCAACAAGGAAGCCCTGATTTCGGGCCGCGCCAATTTTCAATCGCCCATTCCCGATATTGCGCCGAATTTCTCGTCCCTGAAGATCGTCAATGTCGATTGGGAAAAGATGACGGCGGACCAACTCATGAAATATCGTGAGGAATGGATCAGCATCTTCAATCCGTGAGGGTATTTCGTGAGCACTAGCGACAGGGGCCTCGCGCTCGTGACCGGCGCGTCCTACGGCGTCGGCGCAGCCGTGGCGAAGGCGCTCGCCAGAGATGGCTGGCGCGTGGCGATCACCGCGACGAAAATCGAAAATTGTGCGGCCACCGCCGAAGCGATCACAGCGGCGGGCGGCTCGTGCCTGCCCTGCGCGCTTGATTTGCGGTCGCAAGACAGCATTGCGGCTCTGGTCGCGCGGCTGTGGAGCGAGGCGCCGGTGCGCGCGCTCGTCAACAATGCCGGCGTCAACCTGCGCCGCGATGCGGTGGAGGTCAGCCGCGAGGATTGGGACGAGGTCATGCTCGCCAATCTCACCGGCACGTTCTTCCTGACGCAAGCGGTCGGCAAACGGCTGATCGAGGCCGGGCTCGACGGCTCCATCGTCACGGTGAGTTCGAGCCATGGCATGCTTGGCGCGCCGCAGCGGTCGACCTATGGCATCAGCAAGGCTGGGCTGATCCAGATGGTGCGGATGCTGGCAGTGGAATGGGGGCCGAAGAACATCAGGCTCAATGCGCTGGCGCCGGGGCGTCTGGAGACGGATTCGCCGTCACGCGCAGCGAGCGGGTCCGATCCTGTCTACATGGGCAAGATGCTGTCCAAAATTCCGCTCGGGCGCTTCGCGACAGGCGAGGATGTCGGCGCCATGGCGGCCTTTCTTGCTGGCCCCGGCGGGCGATCCATCACCGGCCAGGTGATCGCGATCGACGGCGGTTTGTCGGCTGCGTAAGCCGGAGCGGCGTGCGCGCAACTCTGCACCGGCGGGCCCGTCAACGTGAGGACTTAGATTGGCATTGGGAATTGTTGTAGAAAAGGTTGGTATTCAGCTTCGACCTCGAGCTTCAGCGAGCCGGTGAAGCGCACGAACCCGGTATAGTAGGACGCGACAAAGAGGAGATCGACGATTTCATCTGGAGGCAGTAGAGCCTCTAGACGGGAGAACGTCTCTTCGCATGCTCCGCCGTTCTCCACGATCTCTGTCGCAGCGTCGATCGCCGCCTGAGCCAGCGGGTCATCGTCGAACGCCTCGTCTTTCGTGATGCGCGATATGTCCGCCTCGCTCGCACCCGCTTCAAGGGCGATCTTCAAATGGTGCGAATACTCGTAAGGCGAGCGCGCAAGCGCCGCCACCTTCAGGATCACCAGTTCGCAGATGCGCACCGGCAATCGGCTCTCGCGGCGAAAGTAGAGCCCGATCTGTCGTGAGAGGCGCGCAAGCTGCGGGCTGTGCAGCGTCTGGCGATGCAGGTTCATGCCTGCGCCGAAGATGTCGTGGAATTCGGCCGGGACCTCATCCTTGGTGAGCAGGGGCAGACGCGACATGGATATCCTCCGCCCTCATTGTGTCACACAGGGGCAGGCGTGCCAGCGGTGAATTCGGAACCGCAAGAAAAGCTCTATTCATGAAAGGGGCACTGCTTCACGGCTCGCGCGCATTGATGAGCAGCCCCCGATGCCCAAGAATGCCTGCTGAATTGTCGGGGAGGATGCCTTGGGACTTCGGGTCGCTATCATCGGCGCGGGAATGGGCGGTCTTGCCTGCGCGGCCGCTCTCAAGGGCCAGGGTGCGGACGTCGCCATCTACGAGCAGGCGGGCGCATTCAAGCGCATCGGCGCAGGCATTCAGATGACGCCCAATGCCGTGAAGGCGCTGCGTGGCATCGGGCTCGAGGAGGCGTTGCGCGACGTCGCCTTCGAGGCGGCGCTCGGCCATAATCGCGATGCGGGGAGCGGCGCCGTCACCAATGTTCTCGAACTCGGCCAGCGCATCGTCGACCGATGCGGCGCGCCGCTGCTGACGCTCCATCGCGGCGACCTGCATAGCACGCTGCTTTCAGCCGTGCCGTCGGACGTCATTCACATGAACCATCGCCTCCTCGGCTTCGAGCAGGATGGTGGGCCAGTAACGTTGCAGTTCGACACCGGCGCCAGCATCGAAGCGGATGTCGTCATCGCCGCCGACGGCGTGCATTCGGTGGTGCGCAATCAGATGTTTGGGACGGACGCGCCGCGCTTCACCGGGCGTGTTGCCTACCGCACAACGTTTCCGGCTTCCCTCATCGGCTCGCTGCAGATCGACGACCGCTGCAAATGGTGGGGACCGGACCGTCACATCGTCATTTATTACACGACGAGGATGCGCAGCGAGATCTACTTCGTCACGTCGACGCCCGAGCCCGACTTCAATGTCGAGTCCTGGAGCATGAAGGGCGATCTGGCGGAACTGCGTGCGGCCTATGCCGATTTTCACCCGACCGTGCGGGCGCTGCTCGATGCCTGCCCCGATGTTCACAAATGGGCGCTGGTTGTGCGCGAGCCTTTGCCAAGCTGGCATGAGGGCCGCGTCGCACTGCTCGGCGACGCCTGCCACCCGATGACGCCCTACATGGCGCAGGGGGCAGCCAGTGCGATCGAGGACGCCGTCATCCTCTCGCGCTGCCTCGACGGCGTCGCCGCCGGCGGTGTCTCGCAGGCTCTCGCCCGCTATCAGGCGACGCGTTACGAGCGCGCCACAGCCATCCAGCAGACCTCGGCGCAAAATACGTGGATGAGGGAGAAGACCGATTTCGACTGGGTCTACGGTCACGATGTCTGGTCGCAGACGCTGGCGTGAGGCGGGAGGGGAACATCACATGCTGAAGTACGCAAGCGTTGGACTGCTTCTCGCGAGCCTTTTGTCGGGCGCCGCCGCAACGGCGCAGGAGGGACAGTTTCCGTCGCGCCCGATCACCGTCGTCGTCGGTTCGTCCTCGGGATCGTCGATGGAATTCGAGATGCGGATCCTGAGCGAGAAGTTCAAGGAGCTGACCGGTCAGCCGATCCTGATCGACATCCGCCCCGGCGCGAACGGCGCGACAGGCGCGAGTTTCGTGATGCGCGCGAAGCCTGACGGCTACACGCTGTTCACCTCGCCTGCTTCGCCCATGGTGTTCAATCCACTGACGCACAAGAACCTGAATTACGATCCGAAGAAGATGACGCCGATCATCGAGATCGGCGCGCAGCCGCTCGTGTTGGCGACGCGTGGCGACTTGCCCGTGAATTCGGTGGCGGACCTCATCGGTTACGCCAAGGGCAAGCCCGGCGGCGTGTTCTATTCGTCGACCGGCATCGGTGGCGGCAATCACATGTCGGCCCTGCTGTTCGAGCGCTACAGCGGCACGCAATTGAAGCATGTGCCTTACGAGGGCGCGGGACCGGCGACGCAGGCGATCCTCCGGGGCGAAGTGGATTTCGGCATTCTTTCCATCGCTTCGCTGCTGCCCTGGTACCGTGACGGGAAGATCAAGATTCTCGCCGTCGGCTCACAGGCGCGTTCCCCTGACGCGCCAGACGTGCCGACGTTTCGCGAACTCGGATATCCGGAAGAATTCGTCCTGACCGGATGGCGCGTGCTGGTCGGGCCCCCGAACATGCCCGACGCTGTCGTCGATCGCCTGAACGGGCTCGTCAACATGGCGTATCAAGACAAGATCGTACGCGACCGGTTCAAGGCGCTGGGGCTCGATGCGACTGGCGGTACGCAAGCCCAGGTGGCCGCCATGTTGAAGCGGGAAGCCGCCACATGGGAGCAGGTCGCGCGTGAAAATGGCATCGAGCCGCAATGAGGATGGACAAGCCATGACTCGATCTTCAGCAACCGTCGATTCAGCGACCTTCCGCGCCGCGATGGGGTGCTTTCTCACCGGCGTAACCATCGTCACCAGTGCAGGACGCGAGGGCCTGACGGGCCTCACAGCCAACAGCTTCACCTCCGTGTCGCTCGATCCTTGCCAGATCCTCGTCTGCATCAAGGCCAAAAGCGTGACTGGCGCGGCCATCCGCGACTGCGGGCGTTTCGCCGTGAACCTGCTTGCTGCAGGCCAGAGCGATCTGGCGTGGCGATTCGCAAAGCCGGCGGATGATCGCTTCGCCGGAGTGGCTTTCACTCAGAATGAAAACGGCATTCCGTTGCTGTCGGGCAGTCTCGCCCATCTCGTTTGCGAACTCGACCGCATCCATGCGAGTGGCGACCATGACATTCTCATCGGCAATGTGCTGGCGTGTGAGAACACGCTCGTCCAGCCGCTAGCCTTCTTCCGTGGCAAGATGCACGACTATGCGGCCGCATGAAAAGAACAACCAGGAGGACTCAATGAAGGACGGCATCGTCAAATCGGGCCCACACGGGCGCACGCATTATCTGGAAGCGGGCTCTGGCCCGGTTGTCATTCTCATGCACTCGAACGGCAACTCGGCTTACGAATATGAGGATGTGCTGCCGATCCTGGCGAAAGACTATCGCGTCATCGCGGTCGACTATCCGGGCCATGGCGATTCCGAGCCGTTGAAGCATCACTATACGGTCGGCGACTATGCGGATTTCATCATCGCCTTCATGGATGCGTTGGATGTGCCGAAGGCGAGCGTTCTTGGCTCGTCGATCGGCGGCGCGGTCGCCATCGATCTGGGCGTGCGGCATGCGTCGCGCATCGAAAAGCTTTTCGTCGTGGAGAGCCCGATCCGCACACCCGAACAATGGCTCGAACGCTGGCCCGCGACTGAAAAGGGCTACGGGACGGTGGTGCAGACGATGGAGCAGGTGCGTCCGCGTTTGCGTAATCTGACCGAGCCGGTTCTGGAGCGCTGGAACATCGACCGGAGCAAGGCGGGCGCCTGGGCCATGATGTCGGTGATGTGGTCGCTTCGCGAATATGACGTCTTCGAAAATATCCCGAAGATCAAAGCGTCGACCATGGCGATCTACGGATCCAAAAGCCCCCATCCACTTGGGCTTTCGACATTCGAGAAGATGTTGCCGGGAGCCGCCCGGGCGCAAATGCCCGATTGCGGGCACTTTCCGATGATGGACGATCCCGCCGAGCTTTCGCGGTTGGTCGACAGCTTCATCAAGGGATGAGAGGGCAGGCGGGGGCGCTCCAGGCGCCGCCCGCCTGTTCTACTGAAACAGCGATTTGCTGTTTCGGCTGAGCAGCGCGAAGGCAAGGCTCAGTAACGCCACCTGCACGATGGCGAGCGCCGCGACATAGTGGAAATTCTGTTCGCTCAGCAGAAGCATCGCGACGCCGATCGTCTCGGTTCCCTGGCCGTAAAGCAGGATGGTGGACCCCAACTCGCGCAGCAGGATGATGAAAACCATCAGCCATGTCGCGATGAGGCCGGGACGCGCGAGCGGAATGACGACCATGCGCAAGGTCTGCCACCATGTAGCCCCGCACGATCGCGCGCTCTGTTCGAGTTCAGGACTGAGCGACAGAAGCACGGCGCCGAGCGAACGCATGGCGAACGGGAAGTAATGCGCCACATAGGCGATGAGGATGATCCAGTAGGTGCCGTAGAGAGGCGTGCGGATCAGCAGGATCAGGATGCCGAGGCCGAAGATGATGCCCGGAATGCCGTTGGGCATGGACAGCACGGGCTGCAGGATTTTCGCGATCCAGCCTTGGCGCGATTGCAACCGGTATGCCTGCAGGAAACCCAGCGCCACAACGAGCGTGGCGCCCAGCACCGACAAGAAGGTGCTGTTAAAAATCGCATGGCGCGTCAAATCGAACTCTTCCAGCACATAGCGGAAGTTTTCCAGCGTCGCGCGCGCGGGGTCGAACCAGCCGCGCCAAAGAGGCGACAACGCCACGAGCAGGACGGCGATCAGCGGCAGGACGGCGCCGAAGCCGACGTAGAAGATTTCAACGGCGAAGCAGGCGGCTCGCGTTATGCGGCTGAGTTTGGCCGTGCGCGGAGAATAGCCTTTGCCACTCACCGTCTCATAGCGTTTCTGGCCGATGTACATGCGCTGCAGCACGATCAGCAGCACGATGACCGCCATCATCATCGAACCCAACGCCGCCGCGCGTCCGAAATCGGACGGGTAGCCGATGGATTCGAAGATCAGAGCAGGCACGGTTGGAATGGAGTAGGGCGTGGCCAGAATGACAGGCACGTCAAACAGGCCGGCGCTGGTGACGAAGACGACGATCGCGCCCGACAGGAGAGCTGGCGCGAGCAGCGGCAGGGTGATCCGACGCATCGTGTCGATGAAGCCGAGCCCGTGCACGCGCGCGGCATCTTCGAGAGCACCATTCAGATTGCGCAGCGGACCGATGACGAAGAGATAGATGAAAGGGGTGTAGAACAGCACCAGGACCCAGATCACGCCGCCAATCGAGTTGATGCGCAGGTATGAAAGATCGAGCCCGAACCAGTTGCGGGCAAGATTCACGAGGAGCCCGCTGTTCGGCGCGGTCAAATATTGCCACGCCATCGCGCCGACATAAGGCGATGTGAAGAAGGGTACGAGATTGAGCAACTCGAAGGTCTTGCGGCCGGGAATGTCGGTGCGCGACACGATCCAGGCAAGCAGAACGCCCAGCAGTCCGCTGCCCAGCGTCACGAAAACGCCGATCACGAGCGTGTTGCGCGCGGCCAGGTGAACGCGAGGATCAGCGAACAGCCTCTGATAATTGACGATGGTGAGCGCGTCGGAACCATCCACCATCAGTGAACGCAGGACTGTGGCTGCGACCGGAATGAGGGCAAGGGCGACGCCCAGCAGCACGGCGAGCCCCGGCGCCCATCTTTCAAGGCGCCTATGCTGGGTGTCGTGCTGCCGGGTTGGCTGTTGCGCGAGAAGTGTCACTGCTTGAAGATCGCCATCCATTCGCGCCGCGCGGCCTGCAGGTCTTCGGGCGTCATCTTGTTCCAGTCGATATGCACCAGATGCAGCTGGCTGATCGGAGGCGCGTAATCGGGAAGCGGGCTGACGAAGCCATTGCGGCCAGAAATCATCGCTTCCTTCTCGACGATGATCTTCTGGCCCTTCTCGGAGAGGATGAAGTCGAACCAGAGTTTCGATGCTGCAGGGTGACTCGCATTGGCCATGATGAAGAAGTTTTGCGGCAGCAGAGTCACGCCTTCCTTCGGCAGAAGGTATTTCAGATTGGCGCCCTTCTGGTTCATCTGGTAGGCGCGCGTCGGCATGCCCATGAACGCCATCGTGTCTTCACCGGCCACCACGCGCGAGGCGATCGTCTCCGATTTCGGAATGAAGACCGGCTTCTTGGCCGCGAGCGCCTCGACGTAGTCTTTGCCCATTGCGGTCTTCAAGCCGATGTACGTCATGATGGTGGCGTCCGACGCGGCGCCATTGCCGACGCTGACGCGGCCTTCCTGCAAGACGCCCAGCACGTCCTTCCAGGAGTCGCCCGCGACCTTGACCTTGTCGGGATCCCACAACGGCACAAAGACATAGGCGCCGTTGAACGCGTAGGAGCCGACCTCAACCAGACCCGCTTCGGCCACGACGCTGTAATTCTTGTACTCGGGTGAATCGTATTTCATGAGCGCGCCGGCGCGCGCCTGAGCCGCGACCCAGATCGGCGAGGCCACGGCCGCAACGTCGACGGTCGCGCGGCCTGCCTTCGCTTCCTGCTCGAGGCGCGTGATCATGTTGCTCGGCGCGATCTCGCTGAATTCGATCCTGAAGCTTTTCGGCAGGCCATAATGCTCGATGAAGGCCGGCAACAGCGCATTCTTGGTGGCCGGTTGCAGGACGGTGTCCCAGTAAGTGAGGGCGCCTTCCTTGGCGGCCTCCGTCACGAGGGCGCTCACGCGGGCTTTTTCCGCATCGTTGACGCCGTTGAGCGCGGGCGCCTGTGCGCGCGCTGTGCCGGCTGAGATGATGCTGGCGATAACCAGCGAGGCCATTGTCATCCGTTTCATGTCGTCCTCCCGTGGAGAGAAACTTCTCTTTTTTCTGTTTGTTCTTAGTTAGCTCGATGCGGGGATCACGATGCAGCGCTCTGGGGGCACCGTGATACGGCACGATTTCGTGGTGTAGCGGCGCGGCTGCCAATGAGCGCGCAAATCGAACACGTCGCCGCAGCGCAGGAGCATCTCGTCATGGGACCCCTGGAAGATCTGCGTGATGATTTCGCAGGGCAGGCCATCGCTCTCGCTCAGGTCGACATCCTCCTTGCGTATGCAGACATGCACAGGCGTTCCCGGCGCCAATCCTGATCGTGCGACGGGACAGCGCAGGCCGGGGGCGAAATCCACGGCGTCAGGCGCCGCCATGATGCCGGCCACGATATTGTAGCCGAAGAACTTCGCGACGAAGGGCGTGCGCGGCTGAAAGTAGATTTCGTCAGGCGCGCCGGTCATTTCGACGCTGCCGCGATTCATCACGAGAACGCGCTGCGCCAACGCGAAAGCCTCGCCATGATCATGCGTGACGTAAACGCTGGTAAAGCCGACGCGCTCCTGCAGTCGACGCAGATCCATCCGCATGTCCTCTCGCAACTGCGTGTCGAGATTGGACATCGGCTCGTCGAACAGCACGAGGCGCGGATGATGAACTATGGCGCGCGCCAAGGCGACGCGCTGCTGTTGTCCGCCCGACAGAGCCATTGCCGAGCGCGGCTGCCATCCCCCAAGACCGACCAGATCCAGCGCTTCTTCGACACGGGCTCCGAGCTCCGCCTTGGCGACCTGGCGCACTTTCAACGGCAAGCCGACGTTTTCGCCCACCGTCATGTGCGGCCAGATCGCATAAGATTGAAAGACGATGCCGAGATCGCGCTTCTCCGGGGCAAGGTCGATTCCCCGCGTGGAGTCGAAGACGGTCCGGCCGTCGATCTCGATCAGGCCTGTGTCGGGGGGTTCAAGTCCTGCGATGCAGCGCAGGATCGTCGTCTTGCCGCAGCCGGATGGCCCGAGCAGGGCCAGCCCTTCGCCCACGTCGATCGAGAAGGAAATCGACTTCAGCGCCTGGAAGGAGCCGTAGGATTTTGACAGATTTTCCACGCGCACGAATGTGCGGCCCGGTTGCGCCACGCGCAGCCCGGACCGATCAAGCCCCTCGAGTCCTCCCGGCATGTACATGGCACCGCTCTTGTTGCCGGCGTTTCCGCGCAGATTACAGCGGAGGCTATTGCACCCGGCGCCAAGAGCCAGCCCCAAATTGCGAATTGATCTTTTCCACCAGGGCAAGACTGGCTTACTGCGCCGCAGCAAGCTGCGGGCTCTCGCTGCGGCGCGCGGCGGTGATGCTCTTCAGGAAGCCAAGGACAGCCGCCACTTTCTGCGGAACGTGCTTGCGGGCCGGATAGCAGACGGAGATTGGCACGGCCTCGCGCTCGAAAGCATCCAGAACGGGAACAAGCTTGCCTTCTTGAAGGTCCTTGCGGAACAGCCACCAGGTCGATTGCGCGACGCCAAGGCCCGCGACCGCAGCCTCCCGCACGGCATCGCCATTGCGGAGGGTGAGAACGCTGTTCACTGTGACGCGGTGACCGAGTCCGTCGGCGCTCTGAAAGCGCCACTCGGAGCCGTAATTTCCCACGATGCAGGCGTGGTCCTTCAGGTCGTCCGGCACGCTTGGCGTTCCGTGGCGGGCGAGGTAGTCCGGCGAGGCGACGCAGATCACCGGCCCCTTGTGCAGGACGCGCTGAATGAGCTGCGAATCTTCGAGTTCGCGCGACCGTACGGCGAGGTCGAAGCCTTCCTTGATGATGTCGATGGCGTCATCGGAGAAATGCACGTCGAGGCGGATCTCCGGGTGCTCGGCGAAGAACGCCGGCAATTCCGGCGTGAAGGTCACGCGCCCGAAGGAATAGGGCATCACCATCCGCACCAGCCCCTTGGCGGCGGTGTTCTTCGCGCGCAGCGCAGCTTCTGCTTCTTCGAGGCTCGCAAGGATTTCGGTGCAGGACTGATAGAACTCGCGTCCGTAATCGGTGAGTGCGACGCGCCGTGTCGAGCGGTTGAGCAGCTGGACGCCGAGCTCGTTTTCCAGCGCCGAGAGGTTCTTCGTGGCGGCCGAGGGCGAAATATTGAGACGGCGCGCGGCTGACGTGAAGCCACCCTGATCGACCACAGCCTTGAATACCATCATGGCCTGGAATTTATCCAAGTCCGTTCCCCCGAAAGTGTTTTCGGACCTTCCCGCAAGGCGGTGATCGGGTCAAGGGCAGCCAGTGCGACGGTGGAACAGGTCTATTTCGCAAATGACGGTTTCGGGTCGAAGGGTCCTCGCACTAATCTTGTCCCCATCGAGAAAGCCCGGAGCGGGCGGTAAATCAAGAAATGAGGGAGCGGACATGCGTCTTGGCTATTTCACCATGCCGATGCATCCCATCGAGCGGAACTGGGCTGAAACCCTGCAGGAAGACCGCGAGGCGATCATCCTGGCCGACAAGCTCGGCTTTCATGACGCCTTTGTCGGAGAACACCTGACCGACAAGCTCGAAAATGTCACCAACAGCATGATCTTCCTCGCGACCTTGATCGCCGAGACAAAAAACATCAAGCTCGCCACCGGCACGTCGAACCTTTCGCAGATGCATCCGACGCTGATTGCCTCCAACGCGGCGATGATGGACCACCTCACCAAGGGACGTTTCATCTTCGGCATCAGCGCGGGCGCTCTGCCGACCGATGCCGAGGCGCTTCAAAACCTCGACAAGGACCGGCAGAAGATGTTCGAGGATTCGATCGACGTCATTCTCGAAATCTGGACGCGTGAGGCGCCTTACGACATCGATCTGCCGGGCAACCAGTTCAAGGTTTCGACCCGGCAGACTGCGAAATTCGACCTCGGCGTCGGCTATCTGCCGAAGCCTTTCCAGACACCCTATCCGGAGGTCGTCGGCACGGTCGTCGCGCCATTTTCGAAAGGCGTGATCGCGATGGGACGGCGCAATTTCCATCCGCTGTCGGCGAACTTCCTGCTGTCCAAGTGGGTGAAGACCCACTGGCCGAATTACGTGCAAGGCAAGCAGGAGGCTGGACAGGTCGCCGATCCCGCCGACTGGCGTGTGGCGCGCACGATCTTCGTCGCTGACGACGAGGCGACGGCGCGGCGTTACGCCATCGAGGAAGTAAATGGACCCTATCGCGCCTACTACTACCAGATGTTGTCAAAGATGATGCGGGCCAAGCGTCACGCAATCTTCAAGCAGGAGATGAACCAGCCCGACGAGGAAATCACCGTCGATTATGTGCTCGACAATCTCGTGATCTACGGCACGGTGAACAAGGTCGTCGACCAGATCCTGGCGTTGCGGGAGGAAGTCGGCGACTTCGGTGAAATCGTATACGCCGGCATGGATTGGGTCGATCCCGCGCTCGCCAAACGTTCGATGGAACTGATGGCGACGCAGGTCATGCCGCGCGTCAATGCGGCGATCGCATCAGGCGCGAAGACTATGGCGTCAGCCGCGGAGTAAGTCGTTGAACCCCAAGACGATCATCACCTGTGCGGTGACCGGTGGCGACGATACCGGATTCCGTTTTCCCGCCGTTCCGGTGACGCCGGAGCAGATCGCCAACGCCTGTCTGGACGCACGCGCCGCGGGCGCGGCGATCGCGCACATCCACGTGCGCAATCCCGAAACCGGCAAGGCATCCATGGAGCTCGATCTCTACCGCGATGTCGTCGAGCGCATCCGCGGCAGCGGCAGCGACGTCATCATCAACCTGACAACAGGCCCCGGCGCACGTTTCAATCCATCGGACGACGAAGCGAACACGCTTGGTCCCGGCTCGAATCTGCGCACGCCCGCCGAGCGCATCCGCCATATCGTCGCTCTCAAACCGGAAATCTGCTCGCTCGACCTTGGCTCGCTCAATTTCGCGGGCATGACCCTCATCAATGTGCAGCGGCATGTTGAGGTCATGGCCGAGGAAATCAGGAAGCTCGGAGTCAAGCCGGAGCTCGAAATCTTCGACACGGGCCACATGGCGCTCGCCAATCACCTCGCCGCGAAAGGCATGTTCGGCGAGAACCCCCTGTTTCAGTTCGTCCTTGGCGTACCGTGGGGCGCGCCTGCCACGTCCGAGACCATGGCGCTGTTCAAGAATCTTGTGCCAAGCGGGGGCAACTGGGCGGCCTTCGGCATCGGGCGCCACGAGTTTCCGATGCTCGCGCAGGCGCTGGTGCTTGGTGGCCACGTGCGCGTCGGACTGGAAGACAATCTCTATATTTCGAAGGGCACGCCTGCCAAGAGCAACGCCGAACTGGTCGAGCGCGCAGCACAGATTGTGCGCCTGCTTGGCTCTGAAGTCGCGACTCCCGACGAGGCGCGCCAGATCCTCAAGTTAGGGACGTCGGCGTGACCGAGACGCCAGTTCCGTTCCTTGAGTTTTGCGGGGTGAAGAACGAGTCTGCGCCGGAAGGGTTTTCGCGCCTGTCGGTCATCGTGCGACCAGAAATCGGCAACACGCGTGGCCATGCTCATGGCGGGCTGCTGGTCACCATGCTCGATGTGGCGCTGGGACGCGCCGCACGCGACAGCGTTCCCGGAGCCTACAGCTTCATCACCATCGATCTGCACACATCGTTCATCAAGCCGGGCGAGGGCCGTCTCGTGGCGGAAGGGCGGCGCACGGGCGGCGGGCGGTCCATCGTCTTTTGCGAGGGCGAGATCCGTAACGCCACCGGCGATCTGGTCGCCAGGGCGTCCGGCGTTTTCAAGCCGGTGGCGCCGCGACCAGACTGAAACTCATCAGTTCCGTAGAATTCTAAAACTTCTCCAGGGTTTTCTGTGATGAAGCGCCAGATTCAAATACCGGCTTCACGTCCCGCGCCTTGAGCTCGTCTTGCTCGAGACCGAGATCACCTTCAGCTTGCAACGCCCAAACAGTCGCTGCGAGCCTCGTTTTTGCCCGTGGATGCTGTTGCCCCGAAAAGACCTCTCCGTTCTCGTCGGAATTTCGCAGTCTCCATCAATTCGTCATTTGCTTAAAAACAACGATGCACCCGCAGTCGCGACAATTTCGTCATGTTTATCGATTCCAGACACACCAACCCCACCGAGGCACATACCTTGGTGTAAAATAGGCGCGCCTCCGCGTACTGCAATCTGATTGGGCGTCGACAGGAACCCGGGACGCTCGCGTACACGTTCCTCAAGCGCCGAACTAGGGCGAGCACGGAATGCAGCCGTTCGCGCCTTCCCAGTCGACATCTCGACGCTATTGGCGCTGTGATGATCTGGCCTTTCCAGATAAAGAAGAGCGCCGCCGCGGTCGACCACGGCAATCGTCGCCTCCCGATTGTGCGAGGCCGCTTCGGCCCTGCAGGCAGCAACGATCTTGGCCACGTCTTCCAGGGTGAGTTGGGGAACCATTTTCATGTGATGTCCTGCTGCTTGGGTTAGTTTGAGCGTGTAAGGGTGAAGATAGCTTCGAGGTTTTCGAGTGTTTCTGCAGTTGCGAGACAGCGTGCGAGTTCGTCCATCGCCTTGGCGGAAAGGCGTCCGTTGGCATTCAGACGAAACTTCTCAACAGCTTCCACCCATTCGAGCGGCTTCGAATGGTGGCCTGGAGCCGCATCCTGCTCGGTCTGCATCCGCGATCCATCGTCGAGTTCGACGTCAATTCGACACGGAAACGAGCCGGCCGATCCAGGCGCGATCGTCGGATCAATACGGATATCGATCTTTTCGATAAGCTCGAGCACGTCGGAATCGCGCCAGCGCCCAGAGAACATTTGCTCGTTGGACACATGCCCATCCGCAAGTGCAAGAGCCACGAGAGCGTGCAGCGAATGGTCCGCGGCTTCGCGCGACTCCGGTCGCCGCCCGTGTGAATCGGCGAGACGAAGGCGTGCCGGAGCTGAATCAGCGATAGAGACTTGCACGGATCGGATCGTGTTCGGCGAGAGAGATTTTTCGCGGCGTAAGCGCACCGCCGCGTAGATCGGACTCTGCCCGATAGCGAAGCATGGATAAAGCTTGAGGCTACTGGCGGAAACACGCTCAGTCGTGCCATCGAAGCCGAAAAAATCGTCAAATGCGCCAGTTTTGAAGAGGGCGCTTGCGAAACCGCGTGGGCCTTCCAGAGCCGCGCGAGGACCCGACATTCCTTCTCGTGCCATTAGGGTCAGCCCAGCTGCCGTTTGCGAAACAACTGCGGTCGCTGTTGTCTTCGACGAGGAGATTCCCTTGCCGCGCGCTTCCCGGGAGGCATAGCCGTGAGTAGCCGCCATCGAGAGCGCTTGAACCAACTCGGCCCGCTCAAGGCGGAGGCAAAAGCCCGTCATAGCCGCGACAGAAAGGCTTGCCGCTGACGTGTGATCCCAGGGACAGACGGCAGCGTCCATTAGATCGAGAATGCGGCCATAAATTTCATAGCCGAGTCGAATAGCGCTCAGCAGTTCATTGCCGGATGAGCCTGCCATCTCGGCTGCGGAGAGTGCAGCGGCGACAATGTCGCTCGGGTGCCCGACGAAGCCCGGTCCGGCATAGGAGTCATTGAGGTCGAGCGACCGAATAAGAACTGCATTGCCGAATACGGCCGAGGGCAGGGACGTGCGAATGTCGGTTCCAAGGACCGAGCAAACAGGATTGCCGCCGACGAGGCGCAGATAAGCAATGGCTTGCGCCGATGTTGTGTCGTCAAGACCCGCGAGCGCGCAACCAATTGAATCGAGGAGGACGACGCGCGTGCGGTCGAGAACCGGCGCCGTCCATGACTTCGACCTGTACGCTTCTACCCAGTCGGCGAGACGGCCTGCGGCGCTCGCGGTTTCATGTGCTTCCTGGGCCATGAGCATCTCCTCGTCAGCGTTCGGACGATGTCTGGTCGCCACCATGGGCGGCAATCGCAGCGCGGACCAATTCAAGATCGGCCGGCGGCGTCCTGACAATCTCGCTGATGATCCCTTGCACCTCGTCACCTTTCATAGGGCTGACCTCCAGATTGCTCTGCTTCGCCTCTCGCGCAAAATCCCGATCCTGGACGGCAGCATCAAACGCTCGCCGCAGCGCCGCGACGCGCTCGGCGGGCACACCTCTGGCGACGGCGATGGGTCGTGAGATGGCGGCCACTTTGGAAATGAAATCGTAGGCGACCCTCTGTTCACGCGAGACGGCAAGCTCAGTCAGGAGCGGCGCGCCCGAATAGGCGAGATCCTTCTTGATGCCCATCTGGAGAATCACATTGAAGGACTCTCCCGCAGGCTTCTCATACCCGTAGATGGCGTCAGGATTGGTCGTGCCGCGGCCTTCCAGCTCGCCACGTTGGATTGCAAGGTTCATTTCCGGGCCGCTCGCGTAACCAGGCACGAGGCGGAATTTGGTGCCCCGCGTGCGATTGAGCAGCGTGACCATCCACGCTGTGATGTCCGAGGTGGACGGCACGCCGATCAGCGTTTCGCGCGCCTGCGCGACGTCGAGCGACTTGGTTGGCGAAATGAGACTCGTCAGCAGATAGGTGTTGGACGTGCTTATGTTGCCGATCCAGTTGAGCCCGCTCATATCGACACGCAAATTCTTGTTCAGTCCGAGCGCCTGATCCATTGGGAAACTCGGCGTGACAAGTGTCAGGCTCAGGCCGTCCGGAGGGGCGACTTCCGCGACATAGTTGAGCGCCGTCATGCCGCTGCCACCCGGCATGTTGACCGGCACTGGGGTCGGGCGTCCGGGAAGCGCCAGGGCGAGATACTTCACGATCAGGCGACCATAAAGGTCGTAGTTTCCACCCGGCGCAGCGCGGATATAAATCTTCAGCTGCTTACCCTGATAAAAATCCGCTTGGGCGAAAGCCGGGGTCGAGAGGAGCATCAGGAGGCCGACAAGGCCGAACAGAGCACGTTTCAACGCTCTCATATGGATCCTCCCACTCGTCCGAGGTCAGCCCAGATCGACCATCAAGCTCGCGAGTCCCGACTGCGCGACCTCGCCGTCGGTCAGCAGGACGTCGATCCGGCGAACGATGATCGCCCGGCGCGAATCCGACGTGACGCGTTTGCTGTCGATCGTGAGACGCACGCGAATGGTGTCGCCGATCAGCAATGGCTTCTTCCAGGTCCAGCACTCGACGCCGAGCGCAGCCAGGACGCGCGCTTGCAAGGGAATCAGGCCAGCCGACATGGACAGCGCGAGCGCAATCCCGAAACTTCCGTGAAAGGTGCGCGCACCCGCTGGTGTCGACTTGCTGTATTCCGCATCGGAATGGATCGGATTCCAGTCGCCTGTCAGCATGGAATAGATCGTGAGATCCGCTTCAGTGAGCGTGCGGCCCTTGCTGACGAACGAGGCGCCGATCTCGAGGGTGTCGTAGGTGAGTTGCTGCGCCATGGCGGGATCCGCGATTGTCATCAGAAGGCGTATTTTTCGAGCTTCTCGCGATCGATGGACGCGCCAAAGCCAGGCCTATCCGTAACGCGCAGGCGACCGTCGCCAGCTTCGAAATCGCCATGGAAGACGTCGTCAGCGAGTTTTTCGAAAAAATGCGTTTCCATCGGCCATGCCGCGAGGCTTGCGACAGACATTCGCAAATGCGCACGCGACAGCGCGCCGATGCGCGACTCCGAATC
>JAQGKM010000002.1 GCA_028290125.1 Hyphomicrobiales bacterium
GGCTGGCGGGCTACGCCGCCTTCCTGCGCGAGGTGCGGGCGGCGCTTCCGGCAGAGTACCGGCTCGGCGTCACGGGTCTGATGGACTGGGCCTCGCAGGGGGATCCCCGGGACCTCGACGCGGTGGCTGGCGTCGTCGACGAGGTCATCTTCCAGACCTATCGCGGACGCGCGACCGTCCCGGATATCGACGCTTATCTGCGGCGACTGGGCCGCCTGCGTATTCCGTTCAAGCTCGGCCTTGCAGAAGGCGCGATCTGGCCCTCGCCGGCCGATGTCGCGTCCAACCCCAACTTCAGAGGCTATGTCGTCTTTCTTCAGAACGGGTCGCGGTAGCGCGCTTAGGCGGTTGCGAGCTGCAGGGTGCGCGCCATCGGACTCGGGCGGGCGTTCTCGATCGCAACGGTAAGATCGGCCAGCGACGACATGGCGTTGATTCGCGCCGACATCACGGTGTCGAGGGGCGCATTGGCGCCGCCCTCCTCCAGAACCGCCGCATGCGTAAGCTCGAGCGAATTCCAGATGACCATCTGGGTGGCGAAGAGAATTTCGGGCGTCGGCTCGACAAGACCGCGAATATCGGCCATTCGCTCGAGAACTTCGATGTCGAGCAGTCGCCATGCGTTTCGGTTGGCGGCTGTCGCCTCGATGCCGGACCTGACAATTGCAACCAAGATCTGAAGAATTTCAACGAGATGCACGACTTCCTCTTCCTGTGCCGACCAACCTTCTTGCGTGAGTAACGTTCAGGCAGAGGCAAAGGCGCCGTCCACATGAAAAACATTCCGACACCCTCAGGAGCGACATAATGTCCGGCCAAGACGACCCACTGGAGGCGCTGACCGCCCGCGCCGACACGCTCGAGGCCACGATGGCCTATCAGGCCGAGGCGATCGAGGACCTGAACCGCACCATCACGGCGCAGTGGAAGATCATCGACGGCCTCAAGCGCGGGCTGGACGTGCTGTCCGATCGCGTGCAGGAGGCCGAGAGCCGCTCGGGACTCGCCGCGCCCGAACCGCCGCCGCCGCACTATTGATCGCCTTGGCCTTGACGGCGCTGAGCGATTCGTCTTCCTCCGCGACAGGAGGACGCCCGTCATGACGCAGGCCGAAGCCACGAACGACGGCGAGCCGCGCCCGACGACGCGGGAGGTCGTGCTGCTCGACGCGCAGGACAAGCCCGTGGGCGCCATTGGCAAGCACGCCGCCCACATGCGCGGCCTCTACCATGCAGCTATCTCGATCGTGCTGGTGGACCGCACCGGCCGCCAGTTGCTGCAGCAACGCGCGTGGACGAAATATCATTGCGGCGGGATGTGGTCGAACGCCTGCTGCTCGCACCAGATGGCGGGCGAGAGCTCGCATGCCGCCGCCCGGCGCCGCCTCTACGACGAACTGCGGCTGCGCACGCCGCTTGTTCCGCTGGCCCGCGTTCGCTACCGCGCGCGGGTCGGACACCTGACCGAGCATGAATGCGTCGACCTGTTCGTCGGCCTGCTCGATGAAGCGCCACGCTTCAACCCGCGGGAGGTCGCGCAGGTCGCGTGGCTCTCGCCGGGCGATCCCCATGCGCACGACCCGCTGACGCCGTGGTCGACGCTCTATCTGAAGCTGTTCGGCTTCGACGCCCCGCTGCGCCGCGCGATGGGGCTCGACGACGGCGCCGTCCGGGATTGCGGGCCGCTCGTGCAGCTCTGACGCCGTCTGCGCCCTTGGTTCCCCTTGACCTTGCCCCTGCCGGAAGGTGTAGCTCTCGCGGACGAGATCGAGATCGGAGCTGACGGCCCATGACCGGCGACCACGCCCACCACCACGACGGCTCCTGCTGTGCGGGCCTCGCCCCGGTCAAGGACGCCGCCGCCAAGAACGGCAAGGCCCGCGACCCGATCTGCGGCATGAGCGTCGACATCGCGACCGCGAAGCACAAGACTCACTGCGCAGATCTGAACTTCTATTTCTGCAGCGGTGGCTGCCGGACGCGCTTCCAGGCCGACCCCGAGCATTATCTCGCGATCCGCAAGAAGGACCCGGTCTGCGGCATGGAGGTCGCGGCCGCGACCACGCCGCATTACGTCGCGCTCGAGAAGCAGGGTTATTTCTTCTGCTCGGCGGGATGCCAGGCGAAATTCGAGGCCGACATTCCGCGCTACACCGGTGCGCGCCCGGCCCCGCCGCCCGCGCCTGTCGTGGAAGGCGCCATCTACACCTGCCCGATGCATCCCGAGATCCGGCAGGTCGGCCCCGGCTCCTGTCCGATCTGCGGCATGGCGCTCGATCCCGAAACGCCGACCGCCGACGCCGGCCCGAACGCCGAATACGTCGACATGCTGAAGCGGCTTTTCATCGCCATCCCGCTCGCGCTGCCGGTGGTGATTCTGGAAATGGGCGGGCATCTGGGCGCCATGGACTGGCTGCCGCCGCGCATCTCGGCCCTGTTCCAGTTCGCCTTCGCGGCGCCGGTCGTGTTCTGGGCCGGCTGGCCGTTCTTCGAGCGCGGGTGGCAATCGCTGCAGACGCGCCACCTCAACATGTTCACGCTGATCGCCATGGGGACAGGCGTCGCCTTCGTCTACAGCGTGTTCGCGACCTTCGCGCCCGGCCTGTTTCCGGCGGCCTTCCGCCACCACGACGGGTCCGTGCCGATCTATTTCGAGGCGGCGGCGGTCATCACCGTGCTGGTCATCGTCGGACAGGTGCTGGAGCTGCGCGCGCGCGAGCAGACCGGCGGCGCGATCCGCGCCCTTCTCGATCTCGCGCCCACCACGGCGCGGCGCATGCACGCCGATGGCGGCGACGAGGTCGTCGGCCTCGACGCCGTGCAGGTCGGCGACGAGCTGCGCGTGCGTCCCGGCGACAAGATCCCGGTCGACGGCGTCGTGCTGTCAGGCCGCAGCGCGGTGGATGAATCGCTCGTCACCGGCGAGAGCATGCCCGTCACAAAGGAGACGGGCGATCGGCTGATCGGCGGCGCCATCAACGGCAGCGGCGCGCTCGTCATGCGCGCCGAGAAGATCGGCCGCGACACCATGCTGGCGCAGATCGTCCAGATGGTGGCGAGCGCGCAGCGCAGCCGTGCGCCGATCCAGCGCCTCACCGACCGCGTCGCCGGCTGGTTCGTGCCGCTCGTGCTCGGCGTCGCGGTGATCGCCTTCGCCGCCTGGGCGCTGTTCGGACCTGAACCCCGCCTGTCCTTCGGCCTCGTCGCCGCCGTGTCGGTACTGATCATCGCGTGCCCGTGCGCGCTCGGGCTCGCCACGCCAATGTCGATCATGGTCGGCGTGGGGCGCGGCGCACAGGCGGGCGTCCTGATCCGCGATGCGGAAGCGCTGGAGCGGCTCGAAAAGGTCGACACGCTCGTGCTCGACAAGACCGGAACGCTGACGCAGGGCAAGCCGCGCGTGACCGCCATCGTGGCGGCGAACGGCTTCACGCAGGACGAGATCCTGCGGCTCGCCGCGAGCCTCGAGGCGCCCAGCGAGCATCCGCTGGGCGCGGCCATCGTGCGCGAAGCCGCGACGCGGGGCGTCGCGACGGCGCCCGTGACCGGCTTCGACCAGCCAGCCGGGCGCGGCGCACAGGGCGTCGTCGAAGGACGCAAGCTCGCCATCGGCAACGCCGCCTACCTGGCGAGCCTCGGCGCCGACGCCGGCGCGCTGGCGGCCGACGCCGAGCGCCTGCGCGCCGAGGGCGCGACTGCGGTGTTTCTGGCCGCAGACGGCGTCGCCTGCGGCGTGCTCGGCATCGCCGACCCGGTCAAGGACAGCACGGCCGACGCGCTGCGCGCCCTGCGCGACGACGGGCTGCGCATCGTCATGCTGACCGGCGACAACCGCACCACCGCGCTTGCGGTCGCGGCGCGGCTCGGCATCACGGAGGTCGAGGCCGACGTGCTGCCGGACGGCAAGCGCGACATCGTTGAGCGTCTGCGCGCCGAAGGCCGCATCGTCGCGATGGCGGGCGATGGCGTCAACGATGCGCCCGCGCTCGCCGCCGCCGATGTCGGCGTGGCCATGGGCACCGGAACCGACGTCGCCATGCAGAGCGCCGGCATCACGCTGCTGAATGGCGACCTGAACGGCATCGTGCGCGCGCGCAAGCTGTCGCGCGCGGTGATGGGCAACATTCGCCAGAATCTCGTGCTCGCCTTCGTCTATAATGCCGCCGGCGTGCCGATCGCCGCAGGCGTGCTCTACCCGTTGTTCGGACTGCTGCTGTCGCCGATGTTCGCCGCCGCCGCCATGGCGTTGTCGTCGGTCAGCGTGATCGGCAATGCGCTGCGGCTGCGCGCTGCTTCGCTCGATTGAGGAGAACACCATGCGTCTTGCGTTTTCACTCGCCGTCCTGCTGATCGCCGCGCCGCCGGCGCTCGCGCAATCGGCGCACGAGCATCACGCGCCCGCGTCGTCCGCCTCCATGCCGCCCTCGCCCGTCGCCAAGGCCTTCACGGCGGCCAACGAGAAGATGCACCGCGACATGAACATTCCGCTGACAGGCGATGCCGACCGCGACTTCATGCAGGGCATGATCCCCCATCACCAGGGCGCCATCGACATGGCGAAGATCGCGTTGCAGTACGGATCCGATCCGCAGGTGCGCAAGCTGGCGCAGGACGTCATCGCCGCGCAGGAAAAGGAAATTGCGGAAATGAAGGACTGGCTCGCCAAGCGGAGCAAGTGACGTGAGCCTCGATCCCTTCTACCTCATCGTCGATGACGTCGCCTGGCTGGAGCGGCTGCTGCCGCACGGCCTGCGTCTCGCGCAGCTGCGCATCAAGGATCCGGACCAGCCGGACCTTCGCGCGCAGGTGCGCCGCGCGCGCGACCTCTGCGCACAGCACGGCGCCACACTGGTGATCAACGATTACTGGCGCCTCGCGATCGACGAAGGGTGCGACTACATCCATCTGGGGCAGGAAGATCTCGTCGACGCCGATGTCCCGGCCATTCGCCGCGCGGGCTGCCGGCTGGGATTAAGCACGCATGATATTCGCGAGCTCGATGTCGCGCTCGCCGTGGAGCCCGATTACATCGCGCTCGGCCCCGTGTACCCGACGACCCTGAAGCAACTCGGCTGGGCGCCGCAAGGCGTCACGCGTGTCGGCGAATGGAAAGCGCTGCTGCGGACGACGCCGCTTGTCGCCATCGGCGGCCTGACGCCGGAACGCGCTCGCGCCGTACTCGACGCCGGCGCCGATTCCGCCGCCGTGGCGACCGACGTGCTCGGACACCCCGATCCGGAAGCGCGAGTGCGCGAGTGGCTGGCGATGACCCGCGCGCGATAAGCCGCGGTCGCGCGCGCTACGCCCGCGCTGACGGCGGGCGTTCGCCCCGGCATTTGTCGGAGCAATATTTCACCTCGTCCCAGACCTTCGCCCATTTCTTCCGCCAGACGAACGGGCGGTGGCACACAGCGCAGGTCTTGCTCGGCAGGTCGGCCTTTTTCTGCATCTTCGCCACGCACATCTCCTGAACCATGGCGCCTGCCACTGCGTATCTCGCGCATGACATACGCAGGACCCCTCGGCGCCGGATCGCCCGCATGAGCGCGCTTCGTCTCATCCTCGGCGACCAGCTGACGCGCGACATCTCCGCCCTCGACGGGCTGGACGCAAGCCAGGACACAATCCTCTTCGTGGAAGCGCATGACGAAACGGTCTACGCGCCGCATCACAAGCAGAAGATCGCCTTCATCCTCTCGGCCATGCGCCATTTCGCCGATGCCTTGCGCGCCGAGGGCCTGCGTGTCGATTACGTGAAGCTGGACGACGCCGGCAATACCGGCTCGTTCACCGGCGAGACGGCGCGTGCGCTGGCGCGCCATGCCTGCACGCGCGTCGTCGTGACGGAGCCGGGTGAGTGGCGCGTGCTCGACATGAT
Source organism: Hyphomicrobiales bacterium (assembly GCA_028290125.1). Lineage (GTDB taxonomy): Bacteria > Pseudomonadota > Alphaproteobacteria > Rhizobiales > Beijerinckiaceae > Terripilifer. The sequence continues at coordinate 5,878 of JAQGKM010000002.1, forward strand.
GCGCGGCTGGAGCGAGGCGTTCGGCGTACCGGTCGAGATCCGCGACGACGATCGCTTCTTCTGTTCGCGCGGCCGCTTCGCGCGCTGGGCGGAGGGACGCAAATCCTACCGCATGGAATTCTTCTACCGCGAGATGCGGCGCGAGACCGGGCTGTTGATGGAGAGCGACGACCCCGTCGGTGGCCAGTGGAATTTCGATCACGACAATCGCAAGGCCCTGCCGGCGGGCGTCAAGCCGCCGCCGCGCGCGCGCTTTGCGCCAGACGAGATCACGCGCGACGTCATGGCGCTTGTCGCCGCGCGGTTCGCCAACCATTTCGGCGACCTCGACACCTTCGGGTGGGCGGTGACGCGCGAGGGCGCGCTCGAGGCGCTGAACTATTTCATCGATGCCTGCCTGCCGCTCTATGGCGATTATCAGGACGCCATGAAGCAGGGCGAACCGTTTCTGTTTCACGCGGCGATATCGCCTTACCTCAATTGCGGCCTGCTGACGCCGCGCGAGATCTGCGTCGCGGCGGAACGCGCCTTCCGCAAGGGCGCCGCGCCGCTCAACGCCGTCGAGGGCTTCATTCGCCAGATCCTCGGCTGGCGCGAATATGTGCGCGGCATCTACTGGCTGCGCATGCCCGATTACGCGCACAGCAATGCGCTCGAGGCGCATCGCCCGCTGCCCTGGTGCTACTGGAGCGGGGAGACGCACATGAACTGCGTGGCGCAGGTCGTGAAGGAGACGCGCGTCAACGCCTACGCGCATCACATCCAGCGGCTGATGGTCACCGGCACGTTCGGGCTCATCGCCGGGATCGAACCGCGCGAGGTCGAGGAATGGTATCTCGCGGTCTATGCGGACGCCTATGAATGGGTCGAGCTGCCCAACACACATGGCATGGCGCTGTTCGCCGACGGCGGCCTGCTCGCGTCCAAACCCTACGCAGCGTCCGGCGCCTACATCGATCGCATGTCGGACTATTGCGGCAGCTGCGCCTATGACGTGCGCAAGAAGACGGGACCCGGCGCCTGCCCGTTCAACCTGCTCTACTGGCGCTTCATGATCGTCAACGAAGAGCGGCTGTCGAAAAATCCGCGCATGGCGATGACCTACCGGACATTGGCCAAGATGGAACCGGCGCGTCGCGCCACGATCCTGCACGAGGCCGACGCTTTTCTCGATGCGCTGGCGAGTGGCGACGAGGCGCACGGGCCGGGCCAGACATCGCTCGACCTGTGACCGATAGTATAGATTCTGCCGTAACGTAAATAGCGTACTTGACCCGAATGTTGGAACCGTACGAATCTATTGTCATCGCCCAAGCTGTTAACATTCAATGAAGTATACGACCCATTAGCGATCAATATATTTTCAAAATACGATCAAAATAGCGGCGATGAACGGTGACGCCCAAGTTCGATTCGGGTAATGTGCCTAAATGTTTCGCTCAAGGTGATCTACATGTCGAACGCTGGCGCAGCCCTCTCCGAACGTCTCCATTTCATGCAGTTCAATGACAGGTCCCGGTCTGTCTTGCGTGAACTGTCGCCTCTCATCGAATCCAGCATCGAGGCTGCGCTGCAGCCCTTTTATGGACAGATCCGCGAAACGCCCGCGCTGCGCGCCTTGTTCAAGGACGAGCGCCACATTGAATCGGCGCAGGTGCGTCAGCACGCGCACTGGAAAATGATCACCTCTGCCGAGTTCGACGCCACCTATGAAAAGGCGGTTCTCACCGTAGGCCGCACGCATGCGCGCATTGGCCTGGAGCCGCGCTGGTATATCGGCGGCTATGCGCTGATCGTCGATCAGTTGATCAAAACCATCGTCAGCGACCGCGAATCGACCTTCCTGAAACGCGTGCGCAACGATCCCCAGGCGCTGGGTGAGGCCATCGGCACGCTGGTGAAAGCCGCCTTCCTCGACATGGATGTCGCCATCTCGACGTATCTCGACACGCTCGCCGAAGAACGTCGCGTGCTGGAAGAGGAACGCACCGCCGTCGCTCGGCGCCAGACCGAAGCGCTGACCGCGCTGACAGCGTCCCTTTCGCAACTCGCACGGGGCGATCTCAACACGCGGCTCAATGGCGAAATCGCGCCGGAGTTCAGCGTGATGCGGACCGAGTTCAACGACACGATGTCCAAGCTGCATGAGGTCATCGGCGCCGTGCTCGGCTCGATGCACGCCATCGAAAGCGGAAATCAGGAACTCGCGCAGGCGTCGGACGATCTGGCGCGCCGCACCGAGCAGCAGGCCGCCTCGCTTGAAGAGACGACCGCCGCACTCGCGCAGATCACGCAGGGCGTGAAATTGACGACCGACGGCGTGACCCACGCCCGCACGGTGGCGTCGACCGCGACCAAGGACGCGGCGCACACGAGCGAGATCGTCGCGCGCTCCAAGATCGCCATGCACGAGATCGAGACCGCGACGGGGCAGATCGGAAAGATCACCGACGTCATCGACGAGATCGCGTTCCAGACCAACCTCCTCGCGCTGAATGCCGGCGTCGAGGCGGCGCGCGCCGGCGAGAGCGGACGTGGTTTCGCCGTCGTGGCGACAGAAGTTCGCTCTCTGGCGCAGCGCGCTTCGCAGTCCGCCAAGGACATCAAATCCCTCATCGACCATGCGACCTCCACCGTCGCGGATGGCGTGAGCCTCGTCCTCAACACGGAAGATGCGCTCGGCCGCTTCGTCGGCCAGGTTCAGGAAATCACCAAGATCATCGGCTCCATCGCCGAGACGGCGCAGGATCAGGCCACCGGATTGAGCGAAGTCAATATCGCGATCGGCGATCTCGACCGCGCGACGCAGCAGAATGCCGCCATGGTCGAGCAGTCTACGGCCGCCACGCAGTCGCTTTCGGATGAGGCTTCGCGACTGGCGTCTCAGCTGAGCTTCTTCAGGACGGGCGCGTCAGCCTCGAGCGAACCGGTCATGCTGCGCGCTCGCAAGGTTGAGCGTCCCGCGCCCGCAGCTCCCGCACGCCCACGCGAGAAGCGCGTGGTCAACGGCCGCCCGCAGCCTGCACCGCAGGACAACGACAAGGGCTGGACTGAATTCTAGGTCCTTACGGTCACGGACACATTGCAGAAGGCCGGCTTCATGTCGGCCTTTTTCTTCACCATGACATGACGCAGCGTCACCAACCCGTTGACTCAGAGTTACACGCCGATCGACCCGCACGCTGGACTCGCGCCCAGCAAGCAAAGACTGCCGCAGAGTCAATTAAATCAGGCACTTTTTGACGTTTATCTGACCGTAAGCGTAGGCATTCTTTAACGGGTATGTGCGAGTCTTTGTCTTGTCGGA
>JAQGKM010000024.1 GCA_028290125.1 Hyphomicrobiales bacterium
TGCCGAACACCGTCTCCTTGCGGGCGACGAGATCGTCCCACGTCTTGATGCCGGTCGTGTGCCACGCGTAGCAGACGCGCACTTCGGGCGCCATGCTGCCGATCCACGCGACATCCGAGAAGCGCACTTTGATGCGGTTGGGATCGACGAGCGATTCCAGAATCAGCGCGGGATTGAAGGCGGTTAGATAGGTGCCGTCCTTGGGCTGCGTTGCGTCGAGCTGCCGCGCGGCGTTGAGGCTTCCGGCGCCGGGCAGGTTCTGCACGATGACTTCGGGGCGGCCCTCGATGTGGCGGTTGATGTGGCGCGCGAGCAGGCGTCCGTAGCTGTCATAGCCGCCGCCGGGCGAATAGCCGACCACGACCGTGAAGTTCTTGCCCTTGTAGAATGAGTCCTGCGCCAGCGCCGGCGCAGCGACGAGCGCCGATGCGGCGCAAAGCATGCTGATCAATCTGCTCACGTGAGCCTCCCTGAAGATGCCGGTCTTGAACGCCGACGATGTGGGAGAATGCTAGCCGACTCGCAGCGCAGCTGTCCAATCGCCACGCTGCGAGCGCAGGCTCAGCCGCGCGGCTCGGGCGTGCGCAACACGGGCGCTTCAAGCGCAGCGCGCGCTGCCTCTGTCGCGGGCAGATCCATGCGCCAGCGGCTGCCGTTGTAGCGCTCGGCGGTGTGGCCGTCCGACTCCGGCGAGGCGAGCCACAGCAGCGCGGCGTTCATGACGTCGACGTTCAGCGTCCTGCGCTGTGGCGTCGAGGGGCGCGTGCCGTCGGTGTCGACCATGCCGCCGGGCAGCAGGATGTTGCAGGTGACGCCCGTGCCCGCGAGATCGGCGGCCCAGATCAGCGAGGCCGCGTCCAGCGCCGCCTTGGTGACGCCATAGGGCGAGTTGTGCCGGCGCTGCATCGTGTCGAGCGAGGTCGAGATGTTGACGATGCGCCCCCAGCCGCGCGCGATGAGATGCGGCGCCACCGTGCGCGTCATCAGGAAGGTGCCCGAGACATTGACGTTGACCGCCTGCATCCAGATGGCGGGGTCCGATTCCCAGAACGCGAAATTATTGCCCTCCGTCGGCAGGCCCGGGCCGCGCTGTTCGCGCCGTGCATTGTTGACGAGGATCGAGATGTCGCCGAAGGCCTGCAGCGTGGCGTCGCGCGCGCGCTCGCAATCGGCCTGTTGCGTGATGTCGGTCGTCACCGCGATGGCGCGTCTTTCGCCGCACCGCGCGTTGATCTGCGCTGCGGCCTCCTCCAGCAACGACGTCTGCGGCGAGGCGAGAGCGACGCAGGCGCCGGCCTCCGCCAGCGCGAAAGCCATGGCGCGGCCAAGGCCGACGCTCGCGCCCGTGACAATGGCGACCTGTCCCTTCAGCATCACGCGCGCTCCGCTTTGGTCGCCGCCTCATCGACGGCGTTGTCGGCGCCGAGCACGACTTTGTAGAGATCGCGCGCGGCCTGCCGCGAGACATAGCCCATGACGACATCGCGCTGCACGGCGGCGGGATTGCGCGTCAGCGGATCGCCCAAGCCCCCGCCGCCGGGCATTTCCACGACGAGGCGTTCGCCCGTCGGGATCACCTGCGTGCCGCGCGGCGAGACGACGGCGCCCGACGCCAGATGCAGCGTGCCGGCCGCGCCGGATGCGCCGCCGCCCCGGCCCTCGGCGGCATATTTCACGCGCTGAAAGCGTGCGAAGATCGCGAAAGGCGCGTCCTCGCGGCTGCCGACCTCGATGGTCTGGCCGAGGCCGCCGCGATAATGGCCCGCGCCGCCGGAATCACGCCGCAGTTCCTTGCGCCAGAACACGAGCGGCGTCATCGCTTCCGTGATCTCGATCGCGATGGCTTTCACGCCCGACGGGTAGGGCGTCGCCGCGATGCCGTCATGGCGCCAATGCGCGCCCATGCCGCCGCTCTGGAAATTCTGCGACAGGAATTTCGTGCCTTTGGAGTCAGGTCCGGTAACGCCCGGTCCCGCGCCGAAGCGCAGGCTCCAGCTTGCGCCCGTGCCTTCCGCCGGCGCGCGGCCCGGCATGGCTTTTTCGAAACACCCGAAGGCGACGTCGGGCAGCATCTGGCCGATCAGCGCGCGCGCGGTGACAGGCGCGGGGAAGGGTGCGTTGACGATGGTGCCTTCCGGCGCCGTCACGACAATGCGCGCCAGCACGGCGGCGTTGTTGGCGAGACGCGGCGCGACGAGGCATTTCACCCCGAAGCTGGTGTAGGCGTCGGTGTAGCAGATCGGGCAGTTGATGCCGTATTTCGACACCGGCGACGTGCCGGCGAAATCGATGCGGATCGTCTCGTCGTCGATCGTCAGCGTGGCGCAGAGATCGACCGGATCGGCGAAGCCGTCGATGCGCGCCTGATGCGACCACGTGCCCTTCGGCAGTTGCGCAATGGCCTCGCGCATCGAGCGGTCGCTCGATGATAGTATGTGATGGCTGAGATCGTCGAGCGTGGCGAGCTTGTACTCGTCCATCATGCTGGTGAGCTGCTTGCCGCCGGCTTCGTTCGAGGCGATCAGCGCATAGACGTCGCCTTCGAGTTTCTCCGGCTCGCGGCTGTTGGCGCAGAGCAGCTTCATCAGCCATTGGCTGATCTCGCCCTTGCTGGCGAGCGGCATGATCGGCAGGAACAGCCCTTCGGCGAACACGTCGCGCGAATGCGGATCCGGACCATTGCCGCCGATGTCGGCGACATGCGCCGTGCAGGCGAAGATCGCGACCAGCCGGCCCTTGTGGAAGGTCGGCGTGACCACGGTGAAATCGAACAGGTGGCCGGTGCCGCGCCACGGATCGTTCGTCATGTAGACGTCGCCCTGCTGCATGGTTTCGGCGGGGAACACCTTCAGGAATTCGCGGATCGAGCGGGCCATCGAATTGATGTGGCCCGGCGTGCCGGTGACGGCCTGCGCGAGCAACTCGCCCTTGATGTTGAACACGCCGGCGGAAAGGTCGCCCGCTTCGCGCACAACGGTCGAGAAGGCGACGCGCATCAGCGTGCGCGCCTGTTCCTCGACGACAGAGATCAGGCGATCCCACATGACCTGATAGCGGATCTTCTGGAATTGCGAGCTCATGTCAGACTTTCCTGCGCAGGATGACGTGACCGCCAGGCGAGATCTGGCCGTTGAAGCTGGAGGGCGCCCAGACGGTCGTCTGGTC
>JAQGKM010000039.1 GCA_028290125.1 Hyphomicrobiales bacterium
GACGCGGTCGTGCGGCGTCGTCTCCTTCGAGAAATCCATGCGCAGGTCTTCGTCGACGAGCGTCGCGACGCCGAACGGCGCCTTGCGCACGATGTAGAAGAGCTTCTTCGTGCAATAGGCGTAGAGCGAGCGGCCGTCGCTGATCAGCACGTTGAAGACGCCGCGCGTCGCGATCTCGCCGCACAGGATCTGAAGCGCGCGATCGAGCGCGGCGACCGAGGGCAAGGTCTCGAACTGCTCGCGCAGGCGCCCCGCAAGCCAGCAGAAGGCGTGCTCGCTGTCTGTCGTGCCGATCGGCTGATAGAGCCCGAGCGCCAGCTTCTTCACGCCCTTCAGCTGGCCGTTGTGCGCGAAATTGATCGCGCGGCCCCAGATCTCGCGTGTGAAGGGATGCGTGTTCTCCAGCGAAACGCGGCCGCGGTTGGCGCGGCGGACATGCGCGATGACGATCTCGCTTTTCAGCGGATAGTCGCGCAGCAGGCGGGCGATCTCGGATTGCGCACTGGGTTGCGGGTCGTGAAACGCCCGCGCGCCGCGACCCTCGTAGAAGGCGATGCCCCAGCCGTCGCGATGCGGACCCGTCGCGCCGCCGCGCCGCGCCAGCGCCGCAAAACTGAAGCGGATGTCGGTCGGCACATTGGCGTTCATGCCGAGGAGTTCACACATCGTCCCGCCGATCGACTGGACCCGCGCGCCAATGGCCGGGCGCCCGTGCTTAGCGGGTCAGGCCCGGCGCGCCAAGCGGCATTGTGGCGGGGCCGCCACCTGGCCCGGCCGGTCAGCTTCACCCGGACCACAGATTGCCCACATACGCCTGACTGCGCTTGAGAACCCAATAGTTTTTCCCTAAGAACGTCGGCGATGCGCGACGAACCGCTCTTCTACCGCAAGGACATCGACGGCTGGCGCGCCATTGCGGTCGTCGCCGTCATCCTCAATCATTTCGACAAGGCCTGGCTGCCCGGCGGCTATCTGGGCGTCGACGTGTTCTTCGTCATTTCGGGCTTCGTCATCACCATGGCGCTGCTCAACCGGAAGGCGGAACGGTTCTGGCCATTTCTGGCGGACTTCTACGCACGGCGCGTGCGGCGGCTCATGCCCGCGCTTGCCGTCTGCGTGGTGGCGACGTCGGTCGCGATCTGGTTCGCCGATCCTGCGTCGCGGCAATCACTTTCGACGGGACTCGGCGCGCTGTTTGGCGTCTCGAACCTTCTTCTCGCCAATCAGGACGCGAATTATTTCAGCCCGTCGACGGAGCTGAACGCCTTCACCCACACTTGGTCGCTGGGCGTCGAAGAGCAGTTTTACCTCGTCTATCCGTTGCTGCTGTGGGGACTGGCGCGGCTCGGCGCCCGTCAGGATGCGGCGTCGATGCGCCGCTTCGTCCTCGTGCTGGCTGCGATGCTGGTGATCTCCGCCGGGATCTTCGTCAGCACGGCGAACGCCTATCCGGTGTTCAACTACTACCATCTTCCCAGCCGCTTCTGGGAACTCGCCGCCGGCGCCCTCACCTTTCTGGCGTGCCGGAACCGGCCAGCCCGGCTCCCCGCTCCCGTGCCGCTTGCCGCGACCGCTGTGCTCGCCGTCACCTTCCTGCTGCCGCTCGAGCACCGCGTTCCGGCGACGCTGCTGGCGGTTGCGGCGACGGCCGTGCTGCTGGCGACGACGCCGTCGAGCCGCGCCCTCGACGGCGTGCTGACCACGCCGGTCCTGCGGTTCTTCGGCCGCATCTCCTATCCGCTGTACCTGTGGCACTGGAGCGTTCTCGCCGTCAGCCGCTTCACAATCGGCGTCTCGGCTGCCACAGCTCCTGTGCAGTTCGCCCTCATGCTGGCGCTGGCGTGGGGGACATATCGCTTCATCGAAAGCCCGCTACGGCATGGCTGGATCCGACAGCCGAACTGGCGGGTTCTGACCGCTGGCCTTGGCGTCGCCCTGCTCTGCGCCGCGGTCCCGATGACCCTGCGGCTGAAGGAAGAGATCGGCCCGTTCCGGTCCGCCGCGTCCGACGTCGTGCCCGACGGCTTCATGCCACTGCCGGACTCGGGCGCGCGTTTCGAGGATGTCTGCCTGCTTGACGCCAAACATCCGCGCAAGGCCGACACTGTGGAGCGGTGCACGGTCGCGCCCGTGAAGCCCGATGGAAACACCATCTGGGCGTTCGGCGACAGCCACGCGGGCCACCTGCAGCCGATGTTCTACGCGCTACGTGAACAGACCGGCATGGGCGTGCATGTCGTGGCGATGGCCAACACGCCGTTCCCGTCAGTCGTGGACAGCGCGATGTCGTCGGAAGGCCAGACGACGTTCGACAGCGTCAGTCCGCGCTTCAAGCCGGGCGACATCGTCGTGCTGGCGCGGTTCTATCTCTACCGGGACGGGCAGCAGCGTGCGCAGCCGGACGTCGCCGCCTGGACGCTTGCGGCGGCCGATCTGGCGCGGAAGCTCGGGCCGCGCGGCATCAAGGTGGTGATTGTCGCGCCGCCGCCGGCGTTTCGTTACGCATCGGTGCTGAGCTGCGCACGCCGCATGAGCACGGACGCCTGTGCGCCGAGCCGTGAGTCACTGGCGGGGATTATCGGCGCCATCACGCAGGACCTCGAAACCGCCACGCAGGGCATCCCGAATGTCGTGGTGTTTCGCCCGTTCGATTTCTTCTGTCCGCCGTCGCAGGCGACCTGTTCGCCGATCCGGGACGGACAGATGGCGTTCCGCGACCAGGATCACCTGACCGTCGTCGGATCGCGGGCGATGACCGGCGCATTCATGGAACGGCTCGGCCTCGAACCGGCGCATTGAACGCAAAGATACGCCCGCGCTTCAGGGATGAAGCGCGGGCGCGAAGAGACGCGTCAGAGGCGACGGTCGTCCATCGGACCGGCGCGGCGCGACGTCACCATGTTCCAGATCGCCAGCACGATCAGCGCGCCGACGACGGCGCCGATCAGACCGGCCCCGTCATTGGGGCCATACCAGCCGATCGCCTGCCCGATCCAGGTGGCGACCACGGCGCCGACCACGCCCAGCAGCGCGGTCATGATGAACCCTGACGGCTCATTCGGCGCGCGGGAAATCAGACGGGCGATGAAGCCCGCAACGAGACCGATGATGATGGTCCAGATGATACCCATGTCCTTACTCCCAAAGCGCGCCTCAAAGCGGCGATGGGAACAGAACGAGCGACCTTGACTGTGGTTCAATCCGCAGGACGTTCCTTGCGGAATTTTGACTTGCTGGCCGAGTCATACTTCGGGCGATCGGCCCTCGGTTTGTCGAAACCCGGCTTGGCGGCGTCGCCGAACTTGGGCTTCTTGTCGTATTTCGGCCGGTCGAAGCCGGGTTTTTCGAACCGCGGCTTGTCGTCAAATTTTTTCGCGAAGGCCGGCTTGTCAGCCGATCCCGGACCGTCGGCGCGGGAGATATTGACCTCCTGCTGGCCGTTCTTGGCGCCGCCGGGCCGCGTCATGGCCTCGGCGAAGGCGACCGCATGTTCGGCGGAGACTTCGAACTTCGTCTCCTTGTCGAAGATGCGGATCGCCCCGATGGCCTCGCGCGACACCTGTCCGCGCTTGCAGATCATGGGCAGCACCCATTTGGGATCCGCATTGTCCTTTCGGCCGATGTCGAGCCGGAACCAGACGCCGTCGCCGCGATGGCGCAGCGGCGCGCTCGGGCCACGTGACGGAGCCGACGGATCGCGCGGGCCGCGCTCGATGCGCGACGTGGCGGGACGCGCGTCGCGGCCGAAGCCCGGATCGGTGACGTCCTCGGGCGCCGGCAGGCGCGAGCGGTAGATGCGCACCAAGGCGGCCGCCACGTCCTCGGGCGAACGCTCGGCGAGGAGCGCGCGGGCGAGGACGAGATCCTCCTCGGTGTTCTCTTCGTTCAGCAACTCGTCCTTGACCATGCGCTCCTGATCGAGCTTGCGCACGTCCTCGGCGGATGGCGGACCGCTCCACTCGGGCTGCACGCCGGCGTCGACGAGCAGGCGCTCCGCCTTGCGGCGGCGCGACACCGGCACCAGCAGCACGGCGATGCCCTTGCGGCCCGCGCGGCCGGTGCGGCCGGAGCGATGCTTCAGGATTTCGGCGTCGTTGGGCAGCTCGGCATGAATGACGAGATTGAGGTTAGGAAGATCGATGCCGCGCGCGGCGACGTCGGTCGCCACGCAGATGCGCGCGCGTCCGTCGCGCAGCGCCTGCAGAGCGTGGTTGCGTTCGTTCTGCGAGAGTTCGCCCGAGAGCGCGACGGCCCCGAAGCCCCTCTCCAGCAAGGCGGACTGCATGTGACGCACGGATTCGCGCGTGTTGCAGAACACCAGCGCGCCCGGCGATTCGTAGAAGCGCAGCAGGTTGACGGTGACGTGCTCGATCTCATGCGGCATCACGCGCAGCGCGCGATAGTCGATGTCGGCATGAACCTGATCGCCGCCGCCCACTTCGATGCGCAGCGCGTTCTTCTGGTAGTCGCGCGCCAGACGCACGATGCCCTGCGGCAGGGTCGCGGAGAACAGGAGCGTGCGGCGCTCGGCCGGCGTCGCCTTGAGAATTTCTTCGAGATCCTCGCGGAAGCCGAGGTCGAGCATTTCGTCGGCTTCGTCAAGGATGAGCGCGCGCAGTTGCGACACGTCGAGGCCCTTGCGCTCGATGTGATCGCGCAGACGGCCCGGCGTGCCCACGACGATGTGGCAGCCCTGCTGGAGCAACTGGCGCTCGCGGCGCGCATCCATGCCGCCGACGCAGGCGACGACGCGGCCCTTGGCCCCGGCGTAAAGCCAGGTCAGTTCGCGGTGAACCTGCAGCGCGAGTTCGCGCGTGGGCGCAACTACAAGTGCGAGAGGGGCGCTGGCGTAGGGGAGAATTTCGGCGTCGCCGAGCAGCGTCGGGGCAATGGCGAGGCCATAGGCCACCGTCTTGCCGGAGCCGGTCTGGGCGGAGACGAGGAGATCGCGGTCGCTGATGCCGGGTTCGATCACGGCAAGCTGGACGGGCGTGGCTACATGATAGTCACGCGCGGCGAGAGCACGCGCGAGGCTTGGATTGGTCGCGGGGAATGACAAGAACTGGA
>JAQGKM010000059.1 GCA_028290125.1 Hyphomicrobiales bacterium
GCGAAGACCGTTCGCTCGATTTTCACACGCCCTATGGCTGCTCGAAAGGCGCCGCCGAGCAATATGTGCTCGACGCGAGCCGCAGCTTCGACATGCGCACGGCCGTGCTGCGCATGAGCTGCATCTACGGCCCGCGCCAGATGGGCACGGAAGACCAGGGTTGGGTCGCGCATTTCCTGCTGCGCGCGCTCGCCGGCGAACCGATCAGCATTTTCGGCGACGGACGACAGGTGCGCGACGTGCTCTGCGTGCATGACGCGGTCGAGGCTTACATGGCGACTTGGAAGCGCATCGAGGACGTGCGCGGACAGGCGTTCAATCTCGGCGGCGGACCGCGCAACGCGGTCAGCCTGCTGCAGCTGATCGCCCATATGGAAGAGCTGGTCGGCCGCCGCATCGAAACGCAATTCGCGCCGTGGCGCGCCGGCGACCAGCGCTATTACGTCTCCGACACGCGCCGCGCCACGCAGGCGCTTGGCCTCGACGAACCGGTGTTCTGGAAGGATGGCGTAGCGGAGCTGGCCGACTGGCTGCAGAATGCGCTGCGTTCGGGCGCATCCGCGCGCGCAAGCGCCGAGGCGTTGTCATGAGGATCGCGCTCGTCAATCCTGCATGGCGTTTCGAGAACTCGATCTACTTCGGCTGCCGTGCGCCGCATCTGCCGATCGAACTCGGCGCTTCGCAGGTGTTGCTGGAGCGCGCCGGGCATGAGGCGCGCATGTTCGACGGCCTGCTCGACGGCATGAACGCCGCCGAACTCGCCGCCGCTGTGCGCGCCTACGGCCCCGACATGACCGTGGTGACGACGGCGCCGACCTATCTGTTCTGGCGTTGCGCGCCACCTGAACTGCGTGCGCCGCGCGAATTTCTCGATGCGCTCGGCCGCGATGGCGGGCAGACGATCGCCATCGGCCCGCACGGGTCGGTGACGCCCGTCGCGGCGCTGCGCAAGCTCGGCGTCGACGCCGTCGTTCGCGGCGAGTGCGAGGAAACGCTGGTGCAGATGGCCGGCGCGGCGGACTGGCGCACGACGCGGTCCATCGCGTTTCGCAAGGGCGACGAGACCATCGTCACCGGCCCGCCGGCGGCGACGCGCTTCATCGATCTGCCGGCTTTGCGCTGGCCCGACGAATGGATTGCGCGGCACGACCATCACCACCATCGCTTCGGCTCCGAATGCGTCGGTCCCGGCGCCGAGGTCGAAGCCTCGCGTGGATGCCCTTACTCGTGCAGCTTCTGCGCCAAGCTCGATTACCGCGACAAATATCGCAAGCGCGATGTCGGTGTCGTGCTGGAGGAAATCGATGCGCTGCAACGGCAGGGCGCACGCTACATCTACTTCATCGACGAGATCTTCCTGCCGCAGAAGCCGCTTCTCGAAGCGCTTGTCGGTCGCGGGCTCGCCTTCGGCATCCAGACGCGCATCGACCTCTGGAAGCCCGACATGCTCGACCTGCTCGGGGAAGCCGGCTGCGTCTCCATCGAGGCCGGTGTCGAAAGCCTCACCGAGGAAGGCCGCGCGTCGCTCGACAAGCTCTGCCGCATGACGACCGACGAACTGGCCGAACGCCTCATCCATGCGCGCAAGCGCGTGCCCTTCGTGCAGGCCAACCTCATCAAGACCGCGCAGGACGAACAGGCGCTGGTCGACGACTGGCGCGCGCGGCTGCATCGCGCAGGCGTGTGGGCGAACGACCCCGTGCCGCTCTATCCCTATCCTAGTTCGCCCGATTACCACCGTCTCTTCGGCGCGCCCGACGACATGGCGTGGGAGCGTGCACATGAGCATTATCTCGCGCAGTTCGACACGCTCAGCGACATCCAGGACGAACGTCCCGCGCCGCTGCGCGAGCTGGAGGCCGCGTGCAACTGCCGCTGAAAGTCCTGCTCACCACCGACGCCGTCGGCGGCGTGTGGACCTACTCGCTAGACCTCGCGCAGGCGCTGCGCGCTGAAGGCGTCGATGTCGCCATCGCGGCGCTCGGGCCACCGCCGTCGGACGCGCAGGCCGCGCAGGCGCGCACGACGGGGGCCAGCCTCGACGTGCTCGACGCGCCGCTCGACTGGCTGGCCGACGACGAGGCCGACGTCGCGCGCGCCGCACGGGCCATCGCCGCGTGCGCGAGCCGCCTCCGCGCCGACGTCATCCAGACGCACAGCCCGGCGCTCATCGCCGGCATCGACATGCCGGCGCCGGTCGTGTCGGTCATCCACTCCTGCGTGGCGACGTGGTGGGACGCCGTGCGGGGCGGGCCGATGCCGGAGGACCTGCGCTGGCGGGCGCGTCTCGTGCGCGAAGGCCTCGCACGAGCCAGCCTCAACATTGCGCCAACCCACGCCTTCGCGAGCGCGATCGCGCGCGTCTATGCCGTCGAGGCGCCGATGGTCGTGCACAACGCCCGGCGCCCGTCGCCTGTCGGCAGTCGCGACCGTGAGCCCTTCATCCTTTCGGCAGGCCGCTTCTGGGACGAGAGCAAGGATCTGGCGACGCTCGACCGCGCAGCCTCGATTTGCGCCTGGCCCGTCGTTGCGGCAGGTCCGCTTGTCTCGCCGTTCGGCGGACGCGCGACATGCGAAAACATCGACGCCCGTGGCGCGCTCGACGCGACATCGCTGCGGGCGCTCTACGCTCGTCGCCCGATCTTCTGCTCGACCGCCGTCTACGAGCCCTTTGGCCTCGCCGTGCTCGAAGCCGCGCAGGCGGGTTGCGCGCTCGTCCTCGCCGACATTCCGACCTTCCGCGAATTGTGGGACGGCGTCGCTCTCTTCGCACCGCCGCGCGACGCCGCCGCCTTCGCCGCCGCAATGAACGCTTTGGCGCAGGATGGCGGACGCCGCGCCGCGCTCGGCGACGCCGCGCAGGCGCGCGCCGCAGACTTCCAGCTCGCGCGTCAGACGCGCGAGATGCTCGCCCTCTACCGTCGCGCCAGCGGCCGCTCGCCAGCGGAGGCCGCCGCATGAGGATCGTCTATTTCACCCATTCGCTGCGCTCCTGCTGGAACCACGGCAATGCGCATTTCCTGCGCGGCGTGCTGAGCGACCTCGCCGCGCGCGGGCACGACGTCGCGCCCTGCGAGCCTCAGACCAACTGGAGCCTCGACAATCTGCTGAAGGACGCAGGTCCCGACGGTCTGGCGGATTTCACCGCCGCCTATCCGGCGCTGAAGCCCAACACCTTTGCGTCGACAGAGGCTGCGCTCGATTTCGCCGACGGCGCCGATCTCGTCATCATGCACGAGTGGAATGAGCCGGCGCTCGTCGCGGCGCTGGGCAAATTGCGCCGCAACGGCGCGCGCTTCACGCTTCTGTTCCACGATACGCACCATCGCGCGGTCAGCGATCCGGAGGCGATCCGCACCTTCGATCTCGACGGCTACGACGGCGTGCTGGCGTTCGGCGAACGACTCTCGGAGGTTTATCGCGACTGGGGCTGGCGCGGCCGCGTCTTCACCTGGCACGAGGCCGCCGATCCACACGTCTTCCATCCGCC
>JAQGKM010000060.1 GCA_028290125.1 Hyphomicrobiales bacterium
GCGCGTCAGCCCGACTTGCGGGCGGGTGCGCCGGACGCGGGTCAGCCCGAGCGGCGCATAGGGCAGGCCGGCGAGGCGGGCGACGCCACCCGCCAGCAGGGCCGCCTGGTTGAAGCGCCGGGTCCACAGCCGAAAGCGGTGCAGCGGCACGGGAATGACCATGTCGGCCTCGGCCGTGAGTTCGGCGCCCGCGCGGGCCATCCAGCGCGCCATGGCGGGCGCGAGATCGAGCCGGTCGGCATATTTCAGTCGCTGAACGAGTCGGCGCGCCGGGCCGTCGTCATAGGTCGTCACCGCCCGGGCGCGGGCGAAGACCGGCGGATCAGCCTGCGCGGCGGGCGACAGCAGGCCGGCGCCAAGATCCTGCGCGAAGGGTGTCCCGAGCCGCTCGCAGAACGGGCGCTCGATGAACGGCATGGCGACCCAGCACGCCGGGCAGAGGGTACCGGCGGCGTCCACCGCCGCCTTGCAGGCGAGGCAGCTGGGCGGGTAGGCGAGATCGGCGAGGCGGGACGCGCGAAAAGGAATCGTCGTTAGCTGGGCGCGGCGCCAGAAAGGAATCGCCGTTAGCGCGGGGCGCCGCCAGAAAGGAATCGTCGTTAGCCGGCCGGCGAATCCCGTTAGCTTCGGGACCGGCGCATCGGGGGTGGCGTGGAGTTCCTGTTGCGGCATCGTCCAAGCTTGGCACGGCGGCGCCCGGAGTGGAAGCGGGTGGATTATCGGAGCCCGCCGCGCCATAAAGCATTCATGTCCGCGCCCGCCCATCTCGTCTTCGATCGCGCTCTCGCCCGCGCCCGCCTGTCGCGCGCCCATGCGCAGGGCGCGGCGCCTTTCCTGCTCGACCATATCGCGTCGGAATTTCCGGACCGGCTGTCGGCCGTGCTGCGGCCGTTTCCGCGCGTGCTGGATCTCGGCACCCCGGGCGACGCTCTCACCGCGGCGCTCGCCGCCCGGGCACCGACGTTGCTCGTCCATGCCGCGCCGGTTCGAGCGGCGCTCGGGGGCGGGTTGCGGCTGGTGGCGGACGAGGAGGCGTTGCCTTTCGCGCCTGGATCGTTCGACCTCGTGGTTTCGGCGCTGGCGTTGCAGGGCGTCAACGATCTGCCGGGCGCGCTGGTGCAGATCCGCCGCGTGCTGGCGGCCGATGGCCTGTTTATGGGCTGCCTGATCGGCGGCCAGAGCCTGCAGGAGCTGCGGCTCGCGTTCGCCGAGGCCGAGGAGGCTATCAGCGGCGGCGTTTCGCCGCGCGTCGCGCCTTTCGCGGATCTGCGTGACATGGGCGGCCTTCTGCAACGCGCCGGCTTCGCCCTGCCGGTGACCGATGTCGATACCCTGACGGTGCGGTACGCCTCCATGTTCGGCCTGCTGCGCGACCTGCGCGGCATGGGCGCGACCAATACGCTGATCGCCCGCGACCGCCGCCCGCTGCGCCGCGCCGTGCTGATGCGCGCGGCCGAAATCTACCAGTCACGCTTCGCCGATCCCGACGGACGGCTGCGCGCAACCTTCGAATTCGTCTGGCTGTCGGGCTGGGCGCCGCACGAGAGTCAGCAGAAGCCGCTCCAGCCGGGCAGCGCGAAAGCGCGGCTGGCCGATGCGCTGGGGGCGGTCGAGCGGAAGCTGTAAGGCGTGGGGCCTCCCGCCCCGCTCGCCCCCTCGTGCAAAACCTGCTATGAGCCGCGCCCATGACCGACATTGCAATGACCGACATCGCGCTCGAAACGCCCGTGGCTGCCCCCGTGCAGGCGAAGCCCTCGCTCGTTGGCTACACGCGCGCGCAGCTGGCCGAGGCCTTGGGCGCGGTGGGCGTGCCCGAGCGCGAGCGGCGGATGCGGGTCGGCCAGCTCTGGCACTGGATCTATTTCCATGGCGCGACCTCGTTCGACGCCATGCTCAATGTCTCGAAAGTGCTGCGCGCGACGCTCGCCGCGCATTACACGCTGGCGCGTCCGGAAGTCGTCGCCGCGCAGCTGTCGAAAGACGGCACGCGCAAATGGCTGATCCGCATGCCGCCCGTCGATGCGCGCGACAAGGGCGCGGAAATCGAGTGCGTCTACATTCCCGAAAGCGATCGCGGCACGCTGTGCATCTCGTCGCAGGTTGGCTGCACGTTGACCTGCACTTTCTGCCACACCGGCACGCAGAAACTCGTGCGCAACCTGTCGGCGCAGGAGATCGTGCAGCAACTCGTCGTCGCGCGCGACATGCTCGGCGATTTTCCCGGCCAGACGCGGCCCGATGACGACGGCCTCATCCCGGTCGGCGAGGGCGTGCGTCCGGTGTCCAACATCGTGTTCATGGGGATGGGCGAGCCGCTCTATAATTTCGACCAGGTGACGGACGCGATCGGCGTGCTCACCGATGGCGACGGCCTGTCGCTGTCCAAGCGGCGCATCACCGTCTCGACGTCGGGCGTCGTGCCACAGATCGAGCCGCTGGGCGACGCGGCCGGCACCATGCTCGCCATTTCGCTGCACGCGACCAATGACGAGCTTCGCAACAAGCTCGTTCCGCTGAACAAGAAATATCCGCTGAAGGATCTGCTCGACGCGTGCCGTAATTATCCCGGCGCGTCGAACGCGCGCCGCATCACGTTCGAATA
>JAQGKM010000064.1 GCA_028290125.1 Hyphomicrobiales bacterium
TGGCGTCGATCACCGCGTCCTTCTCGATGATCTTGTTCTCGGACAGGATGTAGGCCACCAGCCCGTACACCTCTTCGTCCGACAAAGTGCGCGGGTTCGGCCAGGGCATGGCGCGGCGGATGTAGTCGTAGAGCGTCGTCGCATTGGCCCAAAAGTTCTTGATCGTCTTTGGCGCCTCGATGCCCCTGCCCTGCAATGGCGCGTCGGAGACGAGCGCCGCATAGGGTCCGCCCTTGCCGCCCTCGTTGTGACAGGCCACGCATTTTTCGGCGTAGGTCTTGGCGCCTTGCGCCGCCGTGCCGCTGCCGGCCGGCAGGTTCGTGCCGTCGGGCAGCACTGTGATCGCCCAGGCGCCGACATCGGCCTCGGTGATCTTGGCGCCAAGGCCCGGCGTCTGCGCGAACGCCGGCGCAGCGGCGAGCAGTCCCGCGACGAACGCGATCTTAGAAATAGACATGCGACAGCTCCCCGTTGCTCGCCACGCCCCACGAGGTCAGGCTGTTGTAGTGCTGGTTCGGGAAGCCGAGCAGGTTCTTCACCGGCTCCTTCGTCTGTCCGCGTTGCGCAACAAACTCCGAGCGCAGCGGCTGCACGTTGCCGGCCTCGTCCCACGCGCGGCTGGAAATCACCGCCGGCGAGCCGTCCCATTTCCACGGAATGTGGAAGCGCGTGAAGGCCTTCGGGTTGACCGGCCCCTGCAGGGCGGCGTCGGCCCATGTCCGGCCGCCGTCCGCCGTCACGGCGACGCGCTGGATGCGCCCCATGCCCGAATAGGCCACGCCGGAAATCTCGTGATAACCCGGCTCCTTGAGCGTCGTCCCGAACGAGGGCTGCGTGATGAAGCTCTTCACCTCGTTGATGAAGTAGAACTTGAACGCCTTGCCGTCCGGCAGCGTCGGCGAGTAGTTGCGCGACTCGTGAAAGGTCATGGCCGGCTGGTCGGTGACCTGGATGCGGCGCAACCATTTCACGTTCATGTTGCCTTCGAACCCCGGCAGCATGAGGCGCATCGGATAGCCGTTGCCCGGCATGATGCGCTCGCCGTTCTGGTAGAGCGCGATCATCGCGTCATCCATCGCCTTCTTGAGCGGGATCGACCGCGACAGGGCCGACATGTCGGCGCCTTCCGCAATGATCCACTTGCCACGCGGATCGACGCCCGCCTCGTCGAGCAGCGTCGACAGGCGCACGCCCGTCCATTCGGCGTTCGAGACGAGACCGTGGATCTGCTGGCAGGTCGCCTGCACGGGCTCCGGCGAGAACAGCGGCGCGCTGTTGCCGCCGCATTCCACGAAGGCCATGCGCGATTCCATCGGATAGCGGGCGAGCTTGTCGAGCGTGAACACGAGCGGCTGCTTCACAAGCCCGTGGATGACGAGCCTGTGCTGCGCGGGATCGATGTCGGGCGCGCCCGTGTGCACGATGGTGAAATGCAGATGGTTGGGCGTCACCGTGCCGTTGAGCAGGTGGTGGGGCGTGCGCGCATGCTGCGTGCGCGGCTCGCCGTTGGGGTTCGACAGGGTGCGCTTGACCTTGTCCTCGAAGCGCGAGCGCGGATCGACCTCTTTCGAGGTGATGCCCTGCGAGCGGCCCCATTCGTCGTCCTTCAGCGGCTCGGCGCCGGCGCTGTTGGCGAAGGTCATGGCGCCCGCCATGGTGGCGCCGCGTCCGAGCAGCAGGCGTCGGCTCATCAGGCCGTTGCCGGCCACCTGCTCGAGCGCGCCAAGTCCGTCTTTCTTCTTGGTCATGTCATCCTCCCTTGATGCGGGATCAGGGTTCGAGCGAGCCGAAATAGGCCGACAGGTTCAGCATGTCGTCGGTGGAGAGTTTTGCGACAATGGCCTTCATGGCTTCGACGCCTACGCCGGCGCGTTCGCCGGACTGGATCATGAAAAGCTGCCGCACGAGATAGGTCGGCGTGCGGCCAGCGAGGCCCGGCATGTCTTTCGTGCCGCGGTTGTTCTCGCCATGGCAGGACGCGCAGGCCTGCGGCCCGCCGGCTTGCGCGAGCGCCCTGCCCTTTTCGACCGCGCCCTTCGGCACGAAGGCGACGAAGCCCGAGCCGGGATCGCGGTTGAGCAAACGGTTCTCGTCTTCCGCCAATTCGATGATGCGCGCGCCGAGCGGCTCGAACATATGGTCGGGGTGGATGACGCGCTTGTTGCCGGCGGCGACGTAGGTCTTCGGCACCGTCTCGGCCTCGACGACGCGGATCCAGGCGCGCGGCTTCAGCGAGGCGAAATAAGCGGCGGCCTGCTTGTTGCCCTCGTCGGAGATCGCCTTGGCGATGGCGAGCATGGAGCCCGAGCCCTTGCGCGCGCCGGTCCTGTAGTCGTCCATCTGCTGCAGGAGATAGGCGGCCGGCATGCCGGCCACACTGGCGCTCTCGGTGTGGCCCGTGCCGGTCGGCAGATGGCAGGCGGCGCAAGCGCGCACGTTCGGCGGTTCGCCGTGGGCGACCACATTCGGCATGGCCGGATGGATGGCCGGATACCAGTCGGGCGGGTTGAACAGATCCTCGATCTGCGCGCGCGTGTAGGCACGGTCGGAGCCGGGCGCGGCTTTCGCCTTGCCGTCGTCGGGCAGCGTGGCGGGCGGCGTCTTGTCGGTGACGGGGAATGCCCAATCGGGCTTGTCGGCAGCGAGCGCTGACGCAGCCAGACTCATGAATGCGACCATCAAGACGCCAGTGGCGATCTTCCGCATGCGTCCCTCCCGGGGTCGGCCCTGCTCGATGGCGGGCCGTTGAACGCAAGCTTTGCGCAAACGGCGCCGAATGACAACAACCTTGTTCATTGCAGCGCGGCGAAAACGCCGCATCATCACCACCGGGGCCGCTTGCAAAAAAGCCCGGATTCCACGATTTTACAGCCCCGTTCCCGGCGGCTGCAAAGTCGCGACGTGACTCGAAACGACTTTCAGGAAACGCCCTTGCAAAACCCGCTCGCAGGACCGACGCGCCGCAGATTGATGGCCGCCCTCCTCACCGCCATGGCTGCGCCCACCGCGGTGCGCCACGCCTACGCACAGGCGCAGCGTCCGGCCGCGCCGCCGGCGCCGCGCTTCGGCTATGAGGATGTCGTCTCCCGCGCCCGCGAATTGTCGGAAGCCGCCTTCCAGCCTCGCGTCGCGCATCTGCCGCCGGAGCTCGAGCAGCTGGACTGGGATGCGTGGCGCGTCATCCGCTTCCGTAACGAGCCCGATCCGATCCAGGACCCGACCGGTCGCTACAAGCTCGGCGTCTTCCATCTCGGCCACCTCTTCAAGAACGAGGTGAAGATCAACCTTGTGGTCAATGGCGCGTCGAAAGCCTTCGATTATTCGCCGAAGAATTTCGAATATGCGCAGGCCGGATTCGGCAAGAATCTCCCCGCCAATCTGGGCTATGCGGGCTTTCGCATTTCCTATCCGCTCAACAGCGTGAAGACGTTCGACGAGCTGATCTCCTTCGTGGGCGCGAGTTACTTTCGCTTTCTCGGACGCGACCAGAAATACGGCCTGTCGGCGCGCGGCCTGGCGATCGGCAGCGGCAATCTCGACAACAACGAGGAATTCCCGTTCTTCCGCGAGTTCTGGATCGAGCAGCCGGCGCAGGCCGGCGACAAGATCACGGTTTATGCGCTGCTCGATTCTCCCTCTCTCGCAGGCGCGTATCAGTTCGACATCTATCCGCAGGACGAGACGGCGCTGAACGTCACCGTGTCGGTGTTCCCGCGCGTGCCGGTGAAGCGGCTCGGCATGGCGCCGATGAGCTCCATGTTCCTGATGGGCGAAAACGACCGCCACATGAACGACCGCAACAAATACGACGAGTTCCGGCCCGAGCTGCACGACTCGGATGGCCTCATGATCAACACGGACGTCGGCGGCTGGCTGTGGCGGCCGTTGAAAAATCCGCTGATCCAGGAAGTGCAGCGGTTTCGCGTCAGCGGGCTGAAGGGCTTCGGGCTGATGCAGCGCGATCGCGACTTCAAGAATTACACCGACATCGAGCTCGCCTACGAGGAGCGCCCGAGCTACTGGATCGAGC
>JAQGKM010000087.1 GCA_028290125.1 Hyphomicrobiales bacterium
GCGCGTCTTGCCCAGCACCCATTCGTTTGCGCGCGGCGTGATCGCCTCGGGGAAATCGTTGCCGCCGGGCGGTGGCGCCTTGGTGCGCTTCGATTTCGTGGCCTTGCAGGCATAGGGCGTGTTGGCGGGCGCGGAATTGGTGAAGACGATCGGCAGGCCGCGTTCGCGGAACATGGCGATCAGCTTCACGATCCTGGGCATCGCCTCCCACGACACCGGCCCGCAGGCCGAGCCGAAACTCGCGATCGACTCCTGCAGCGTCTGGCCTTCGTAGCCCGTGAAGGCGAAGGTGACGTCCACGACGATCAGCGCAGGCGACTGGCCGATTTTCATGTCGGTCAGGAAACCCGCGCTCTTGTAGGTGGCGAGTTCGGATTCCGGGATCAGTTTCATCCAGTCTTTCATGACGGCTCCTTACTTCACCTGTTTGGCAAGTTCGACGATCTCGGGATCGACGAAGCGGCTGACATCGGTCGATCCCTCGAGGTCGCCGAGGCTTTTCATCGCTTCCGCGAGCACCTTGACCTGGCTGCCCTCGACGTGTCCGACGCGGTCGAAGATCTTGATCTTCAGGTAGTAGTCGTAGCTCTTCTCGATGTCGCCACGCTCCGAGCCCGACTCCTTGACGAGGATGTCGATGGCTTCAGTGCGGTTGGCCGGATCGTTGAACCAGTCGACGCCCTTGGCCACGCCCTTCAGGAACGCGACCAGCGCCGGCTTGTGCGACTTGGCCCAGGCGGTGTTGGCGGCATAGCCGGTGAACGGCATGTCGGTCACGTAATCCGTCAGCGCGCCGAGGCTCGGGAAGCCAGCGCCTTCCGCCTTGAAGCTGAATGGCGGCACCAGGATGGTGGCGTCGACGGCTCCCGACGCCAGCGCTGCGAAGCGCGCCGCCGCCGTGCCGGCGAAGACGAGATCGTAATCGGCGGGCTTCAGGCCGTTGGGCGCCATCATGCGCTCGAGATAGATGCGCGTGATGTCCTTCACGCCGCCGATCGAGATGATCTTGCCCTTGAGGTCCTTCAGCGACTTCATGCCGGGCCTGCCGTAGACCGTATAGGGCGGAAGCTGCGTCTCGACGCGCAGCAGGGTCACGGGCGCGCCCTTGTCGATGGCGCGCAGCGGATCGGCGAGGCCGCCCGAGGCGAGGTTCACCGAGCCCGCCGTCAACTGCTGGACGATGGCCGAGGACGATTGCGCGGCGACGAGATCGACGGTCAGCCCGCCTTCGGCGAAATAGCCCTTCTGCTGGGCGATGAAGATCGGCCACTGCTGGGCGGAGCCGCGGCCCGTGGTCCCCATGAGAATCGTATCTGCTGCGAAAGCAGGCATCTGGCTCAGCGCCAGCACCGCCACGGCGAGCAGTTTGGTCTTCATTCCATGCATGTCGTCATACTCCTCGGGACCGACTTCGACCCGTCCACAATGTTCCGGCCCGGCGCTCGCTGACAACAAGCAAAGTGCGGGCCGCGCACATGACCTTGCGTCAGCCACGGCCTAGCTCTAGACTTTTGCGTACTGATTCACCGACCTTCGCAGAGATCCGATGCGCCCTTCCCTCGCCGAATCGCCCGGCGCCGATCTTCTGCGGTGGATGGACCCGCTCGCCAGCGACATGATCTCGGCGGGCTATGCGCAGATGATCGCCGACGAGGGCGCCCGCGCGCCGATCGTGCGCTGTCACGCGCTGATGTGGCGCGGCGTGCTAACCGGACGTGACGACATCGGCACGTTCCGGCGGGAATTGTCCCGCCTTGCCAGTCTGGCCGGGCTCGGCGAAGCCAATATCGAGATCGTCAACCGGCAGGTGCTCGCCGAGCTTCTCGACACGGTGGCGGCGCGCTACACGCGCTCGCCCCGCGAGGCGAGCCGCCTCAGCTTCGAAGTCGCCCGCGCCGCCTGCCGGATCGCGGTGGAGCGCCCCGCAACGTCGCCACGACGCGCCGAGAAGTCGTCGGGCGGCGGACTGCAGCTATTGGCGCTTGCAAAGCGCGGCGCATAAGCTCATTTCCGCAAGACACGCGGCCATGCTGGCCGCCGCGGAGGGAGTCGAACGTTGAGCCACATGTGGTCGCCGCAACAGGACCGGGCGCTGGTCGAAATCGCCGCCTGGCTGAAGACAGGCCGGCCGCAGATCTTCCGCCTGTTCGGCTATGCAGGCACCGGCAAGACCACACTGGCGCGTCACATCGCTGAAGGCATCGACGGCGATGTCGTCTTCGCCGCCTATACCGGCAAGGCCGCGCTGGTGCTGCGCTCCAAGGGCTGCGACGACGCCCGCACCATCCACAGCCTGATCTACCGCCCGCAGGACATCGACTCGGAAGTCCCGTCGTTCGTGATCAACGAGCAGAGCCCCGCCAATGCCGCGAGCCTGATCATCATCGACGAATGCTCGATGGTGGACGAGGATCTCGGCCGCGACCTGCTCTCCTTCGGGCGGCCGATCCTCGTGCTCGGAGACCCGGCGCAATTGCCGCCCGTGAAGGGTGGCGGCTTCTTCACCGAGTCCGAACCGGATTTCATGCTCACGGAAGTGCACAGGCAGGCGGCGGACAATCCGATCATCCGCATGTCGATGATCGTGCGCGAAGGCGGCAGGCTCGACCGCGGCGCCTATGGCGAGAGCAGCGTCATCGCGCGCGACGCCATCGAATCCGCGACCGTTACGCGCGCCGACCAGGTGCTGGTCGGCCTCAACCGCACGCGCAAGCTCTACAACAAGCGCCTGCGCGAGCTGTTCGGCTTTTCGGGCACGCTGCCGGAGGCTGGCGACAAGCTCGTCTGCCTGAAGAACGATCGCAAGAAAGGCTTGCTGAACGGCGGCATCTGGACCGTCAAGCAACTCGCGCCGGCGCGCTCTGGCAAGCTGCGCATGAGCGTCGTGCCGGAAGAAGACGCCGCCCGCAAGCCTTTGCGCGTGCGCGTGCTGCCCGCCTTCTTCGAGAGCGAGGAGGAGATCCCCTATGCGCTGCGCAGGGATTCCGACGAATTCGATTTCGGCTACGCGCTGACCGTGCACAAGGCGCAGGGCTCGCAGTGGAACGACATGGTTCTGTTCGATGAATCCTTTGCGTTCCGGGAGCATCGCAGCCGCTGGCTCTACACGGGCATCACCCGCGCCGCCGAGCGCATCACCATCGTGTCCTGACGGGATCGGCCGCGCCATGCAGGAACATATCGAGGCTGTTCTTGCCTTCGTGCGC
The DNA here is from genome assembly GCA_028290125.1 of Hyphomicrobiales bacterium. Taxonomy (GTDB): domain Bacteria; phylum Pseudomonadota; class Alphaproteobacteria; order Rhizobiales; family Beijerinckiaceae; genus Terripilifer. Next base: position 3,207 of record JAQGKM010000087.1, read on the forward strand.
GTGCATCACGCATTCGCGGCGCCGTTGGTGTTTCTGCTGGCGTTCGGCGAATCGCTTGCACTCGTGTCGCTGCTGTTGCCCGCGACCGTGATCCTCGTCGGCGTCGGCGCGCTGATCGGCGCGACCGGCATCCCGTTCTGGCCGATCTTCTTCGCGGCCGCGATCGGCGCCGCGCTCGGCGACTGGCTGTCATATTGGCTCGGCCTCCATTACCACGCGCAGATCGCGCGCATGTGGCCGCTCTCGCGCCATCCCGACCTGCTGCCGCGCGGACACGCCTTCTTCGAAAAATGGGGATGGTCGGGCGTGTTCATTGGCCGTTTCTTCGGCCCTCTGCGTGCGATCGTGCCGCTGGTCGCAGGCGCCTGCGTGATGCCGCGCGTGCCTTTCCAGATCGCCAACTGGACGTCGGCTTTCGTCTGGGCGGGCCTGATCCTCGGTCCCGGCGCCTACGGTCTCACGACCGTGAAAGACTACCTGCCGTTCTGAGCGCGCCGATCTCCCTGCCGCGCAGGGTGGCTTCGGCGTCGTGGATGTAGTCGCGTGTGATCGGCGTGGCGTCGACACGCTTCGTCATCTGGATCTGGAACACCACGCCCTGGCCGAGCCGGAACGTCGCTTCCGATCCCACGAGGTAGAACTCCCACATGCGGCAGAATCGCTCGTCGTAGAGTGCTGCGATCTCGGCGCGCTTCGCCTGGAAGCGCTCGCGCCAGGCCTTCAGCGTTTCGGCGTAATGCAGGCGCAGCACCTCGATGTCGGTGACGATCAGCCCGGCGCGTTCGATGGCCGGCATGATCTCCGAAAGAGACGGCAGATGTCCGCCCGGGAAGATGTACTTCGCGATGAACGGATTTGTGGCGCAGGGCGTGTCGGGCCGCCCGATCGTGTGCAGCAGCGCGACGCCATCGTCGTTCAGCGTGCTGGCGAGCTTGCGAAAGAACGTGTCGTACCAGGCGATCCCGACATGTTCGAACATGCCGACCGAAACAATGCGGTCGAAGCGCTCCGGCACATTGCGGTAATCCTGCAGCCGGAATTCCGGCGCCGATGACACGCCGCTCTCGGCGGCGCGGCGTCGCGCGACCTCGAGCTGTTCCTCCGACAGGGTCACGCCGGTGACACGCGCGCCGCAAACCTGCGAGAGATAGAGCGCCATGCCGCCCCAGCCGCAGCCGATGTCGAGCACGCTCTGGCCCGGCTCGATCAGCAGTTTCGCCGCGATGTGGCGTTTCTTGGCGAGTTGCGCGTCGTCGAGCGTCTGCTCGGGATCTTCGAAATAGGCGCAGGAATA
>JAQGKM010000109.1 GCA_028290125.1 Hyphomicrobiales bacterium
CCAGCGCGCCCGGCGATTCATAGAAGCGCAGCAGGTTGACAGTGACGTGCTCGATCTCGTGCGGCATCACGCGCAGCGCGCGATAATCGATGTCGGCGTGAACCTGATCGCCGCCGCCCACTTCGATGCGCAGCGCATTCTTCTGGTAGTCGCGCGCCAGACGCACGATGCCCTGCGGCAGGGTCGCGGAAAACAGGAGGGTTCGGCGCTCGGCCGGCGTCGCCTTGAGGATCTCTTCGAGATCCTCGCGGAAGCCGAGGTCGAGCATTTCGTCGGCTTCGTCGAGGATGAGCGCGCGCAGTTGCGACACGTCGAGACCCTTGCGCTCGATGTGATCGCGCAGACGGCCGGGCGTGCCGACGACGATGTGGCAGCCCTGCTGCAACAGCTGGCGTTCGCGGCGCGCGTCCATGCCGCCGACGCAGGCGACGACGCGGCCCTTGGCGCCGGCGTAGAGCCAGGTCAGTTCGCGATGCACCTGCAGGGCCAGTTCGCGCGTGGGCGCGACGACGAGGGCGAGCGGCGCGCTGGCGTAGGGAAGCATTTCGGCTTCGCCGAGCAGCGTCGGCGCGATGGCGAGGCCGTAGGCCACCGTCTTGCCAGAGCCGGTCTGGGCGGAGACAAGAAGGTCGCGTTCGCTGGTCTCGGGCTCGATGACGGCGAGCTGGACAGGCGTGGGGTCGTTATAGTCACGCGCAGCGAGAGCGCGCGCGAGGCTCGGATTGGTCGCGGGGAATGGCAAGAACTGGAAACCTTTGGTCACAGCGGCGCGGAACGGGACCGGATTCGGCCATGGCGCACGCGGGCGGTCTGAACCGCCGAGTGCAGGCTTCATACGCCTCCTTGGCCGGAAAAGCCAGCACGGCCCCGCCTTGCGACGAATTGCGCTTCAGGCCGTCCGGGCTTTCAGCACCTTGCGGGGCGCCGGCGCCCGCCGCTGGCCGATGAGCCGCAGCGGCACAAGCGCCAGCACGACGATCAGCACCCATTGCGCCGGGCGGAACGCCATGTCGGGATCGAAATTCGCCGCCAGGATGCGCGTCCACGGCACCCCGGTCTTGCCGGCGTACCACGCGGCCTCGATCAGCATGGTGGCGAGCGAGGCGGCAACCGCGAGCCCTGCGAGCGGCAACGGCCCCTTCAGGTCGCGCTTGCTGAGGCTCCGCCAGCCCATGAGTGCGAGGAACAGCCCGGTGTCGAGAACCGGCTCGCTGACGTCCACCTTCGATTGCAGGAAGGCGTGGACGAGGCAGAAGATCAGCAGCCAGTAGATCGTGCGGTGCAGGCGATTCCAGTTCAGCGCGCCCATGCGCTGCACCCAGCCGTCCGTCGAGGTGACGCCGAGCGCCGTGATGCCGATGAGCGCGATGAAGCCGATGGTGAGATAGAAACGCAGCACGATCTCGGACGCCACGCGCAGCATGTCGAGCTTCTGGTCGTAAATGTAGAGCCCGAAGTGGATGATGAGATAGGCGAGCGCGCCGACGCCGACCATGCGGCGCACGTCGATCAGCCGCGGCCAGTGGACGATGGTCCGCAGGGGCGTGATGGCGAGCGACAGCAGCAGAATCCGCAGCGCCCAGGCTCCGGTGAGATGCAGCGCCTCTGTCACAGGCTTGGGATCGAGATCGCCCTGCTGCCATTGCCAGGCGCTCCAGAGGCCCGGGATGAACAAAGCGGCGAAGACGCCGGCCTTCAGGACCGAAAGACGGCCTTTGCGATCGTTCCAGGGCGGCATGCTGGTCTCCGTTATCGCGCCTTGTCTCACGATCGGGGCTTCCTGCAAATGCAACATTGGGTGATCCTGGAGCGTCCCGGACCGACACAAAAGCTTCACGCGACCGCCATATGGCTTGCGCCTACAATCCTGTAGCCAAGACTTGATCTCTCAGACCCGTCCCGCGGAGAACTTCCATGATCGACCGCCGCAGCGTTCTCGCGCTCGCCCTTCTGCTGTCCGCCGCCGCCTTCGCGCCCGTTCCCACCGTCGCCGCCGATGCGGCGGTCGCCAGCAAGGGTCTGGTCGCGGTCGGGCGCATGCCCGCCGCGTTGCGCGACAAGATGGGTGAAACCTTCGGCTCGGGATCCGGCATGGCGATCAACCGCGCGACGTGGAAGCGCGTCGGCGACGGCTACGAAGGCGACATCTACCTGCTGCCCGACCGTGGCTACAATGTCGAAGGCACCACGGACTATTCCGCGCGCCTCAACAAGCTCTCGCTGAAGATCAAGCCCGTCGCGCCCGGCGCGAAGCCGGCCGCCGGCGAGGAACAGGCGGGCGTGCAGGCGACCATCGCCGAGACGATCATGCTGACCGAAAGCAATGGCACGGCGCTGACCGGACTCGATCCGACGCAGGTGCGCGCGGCGAGCGGCGGCTACCCTGCCCTGCCGCAGTCGGAAGGCGGCAAGATCAGCCTTGACCCGGAAGCCGTGGTCCTGATGCCCGACGGCACGTTCTTCATCAGCGACGAATACACGCCGGGCATTTTCCGCTTCGCCGCCGACGGGAAGCTCATGGGCGTCACCCGCCCGCCGGAGGCTTTCTGGCCGATCCGCAAAGGCGAATTGAACTTCTCCTCCAACAACCCCGGCCCGACCGCCACCGCGCCGGTTCCGCCCAATCCCGAGCGCGGCCGCCAGAACAACCAGGGCCTCGAGGGCATGTCGCTCTCCACCGATGGCAAGACACTGACGGTGGTGCTGCAAAGCGCGACGCGTCAGGACGGCGGCGATGCGCCCGCCACGCGCAACAACACTCGCGCGCTCGTCTATGACGTCGCCGATCCGGCCAACCTGAAACTCGTTCGTGAGCACGTCGTGCCGCTGCCGGTGTTCAAGGATGACGCCGGCAAGACCTTGGTCGCCGCGCAGAGCGAACTGCTTGCGATCGACGCCGACCAGTTCCTGCTTCTCAGCCGCGACAGCAACAACGGCCAGGGCGTAAAGGGCGCGAACTCGCTTTATCGCAAGATCGACATTCTCGATCTGCGCAACGCGACCAACATCGCCGGCACTGAATTCGATGGCGCGAAAGCCGTGGCCCCCAAGGGCGTACTCGATCCGTCCGTCACGCCCGCAACCCTGCGGCCCTTCATCGACATGAACGAAAATGCGCAGCTCAATCGCTTCGGCCTGCACAATGGCGCGCCTAACGACAGCAACAACCTGTCGGAAAAGTGGGAAGCCATGGGGCTCGTCAGCGTCATGGACGATGCAGCGCCGGACGACTACCTGCTGCTCGTCGCCAACGACAATGACTTCCTGACGAAGGACGGCTTCCAGGTCGGCGCGCCATACGATGGCGGCGCGGATGTCGACACGATGAACCTCGTTTATCGCGTCACCCTGCCGGGCGTACGCACAAGAAACTGACTGGTAGTCTCGTCATTGCGAGGCGCGCAGCGACGCAGCACTCCCTCTGGTGGCAGCCGCCCGACGATGGATTGCCACGTCGCCTTCGGCTCCTCGCAATGACGAGACTCAGAACGACGCTTGCAGCGACTCCAGCCACTCCGCCGCGACCGCTGCGATCTCGGCGTTGTTCAACTCGATCATCAGCATGTGACCGTTGCCGCGAATGCCGCGGTCGGCGAGGCGGATGAACGTCACGTCCACGCCCGCCTGCCGCAAGTAGGCGACCGTGTTGTGATCGTAGGGCGCGTGATAGGACGCCTCGCCCTGCACGACGAGCACGGGGATGTTGCGCAGGTTTTTCAGCTTCCGCGCCGGCTCCGCCTGCAGCCAGCCGCGCATCAGGCCGGGCCCATCCGGCCTCTCCTGCCGCACGAAGGCGAGTTCGCCCGGCGGATCGTAGGCGAGCGGCTGCGCGGTCAATCCGTAGGGCTTGGTGAAGGCGCCGTCGTCGAACCAGTCCGGCGCGCCCTTGGCCACCATGTCGCGCACCGGCGGTCCGGACGGCTCCATCGCGACGATCGCTTTCACGAGCAAAGGCCGCGCATCGGCGATCAGCCAGCCGAACGTGCCCGATTGCGAATGCGTCAGCAGAATCGAAGAGCCGATCCTGTCGAGCAGCGCGGCGCCGGCGTCGCGATTCAACGCCTGCTGCTGCGGGAAACTCGCGAGCGAGGGAAAGCTCTG
>JAQGKM010000144.1 GCA_028290125.1 Hyphomicrobiales bacterium
CGAGCGAGGCTACCTTCTCCTCCTCCTTCACCTTCCAGTCGATGTAGGCCTCGATGTCGGGATGGTCGGCGTCGACGACGACCATCTTGGCGGCGCGGCGCGTGGTGCCGCCCGACTTGATGGCGCCCGCCGCGCGGTCGCCGATCTTCAGGAAGGACATCAGGCCCGACGACTTGCCGCCGCCCGAGAGCTTCTCGTTCTCGCCGCGCAGCTTTGAGAAGTTGGAGCCGGTGCCCGAGCCGTACTTGAACAGGCGCGCCTCGCGCACCCAAAGGTCCATGATGCCGCCCTCGTTGACGAGGTCGTCGGCGACGGACTGGATGAAGCAGGCGTGCGGCTGCGGATGCTCGTAGGACGACTTCGACTTCGTCAGCTTGCCGGTCTGGAAGTCGACGTAATAGTGGCCCTGGCCCGGGCCGTCGATGCCATAGGCCCAGTGCAGGCCGGTGTTGAACCATTGCGGGGAATTCGGCGCGGCGATCTGGCGCGCCAGCATGGCGCAATGCTCTTCATAGAAGGCGAGCGCGTCTTCTTCGGTGTCGAAATAGCGGCCCTTCCAGCCCCAGTAGGTCCAGGCGCCGGCGAGGCGATGGAACACGTCCGTGGCGGTCCGCTCGGAGCCGTAGCGCTCCTCCTTGGGAAGCGCCGCGAGGGCGGCCTCGTCGGCGACCGAACGCCACAGGAAGGACGGAACGTCGTTTTCCTCGACCTTCTTCAGGCGCGCGGGCACGCCCGCCTTGCGGAAATATTTCTGCGCGATGACGTCCGTGGCGACCTGGCTCCAGCTCGCCGGCACGTCGATATTGTCCTGCGAGAACACCACCGAGCCGTCCGGATTGCGGATCTCGCTCTTGCCCTTGCGGAACTCGATGTTCGCGTAGGGGCCCTGGCCTGCTGTCGTATACCGCCGCTCGATCCGCATTTGTGTGTCCCTGAAATCCACGCCACAGGCGGTCGCCTGCGCGGAGCCCGCTGCCGCGGCCCTGATGTCTGTCTCTGTCACTGGTCGACGAACTGCCCGGTCTCTCGCAAGACGGCCGGGATACTCGGCGGAAACGCCCCAGGGGAGCCTGGATCCGACGTGCCGTCCGCTCTCCCGGGGCCGCCATGATGGCGTGGTGCGGGGTGCGTCCAGCGATGGAGCCAAATTGAACCCATGCTGGTTCTTCGTCAAGGTCTTGTGGTGGCTTCGGCTACGCGAACTACATGTAGTGCCGGGTGTGGACATTGGGGATGACCGTCGGCGGGCGCGTATAAGTCTATGATGGTGAACGAGTTTCCGTCCGGCAAAGCGGGCCGGCCCAAGGTCGGGGCAGGGGATAAGCGCGACCGAACTGCCACAGGCGATACAATCCAGCGACTATTCGGCATGGCCAAGCTTGCATCGATCCGGCTTTTCGCGCATCGCCGCCGTGGGTCTGGAACGGCCTGAAATCGGTGGACTTTCCGTTGCGGTCTCGATTCGGCTTTTCCACAGAGATCCTTGGCGAGACCCTACGAATCGCTCGGCCGCCCGCTTTGCTTCGCGCTGGACAGCGCGGGCCCGCGGGGTCATATTCCGCGCCGCAACAGGGCCGGCCCGGCCCGCGGACTTCGGGATTCCCGCATGACATGGCTCACCCAGTTCTTCACCTGGTGGAATGGACAGACGCTCAACACGCGTTTCCACACCTGGCGCAATGGCGAACTGGTCGGCCATGACGAGATGGGCAACGCCTATTTCCGCACCAAGGGCGGCAAGCTCGACCCGGCGCTCGGCTTCGAGCGCCGCTGGGTGATCTTCTCGGGTGCGAGCGAAGGATCTGCAGTGCCTCCCGGCTGGTATGGCTGGCTGCACCACACCGTTCCGACGCCGCCGACTGCGGAAACCTATGTCGCGCGCGACTGGGAGATGCCCCACAAGCCCAACATGACGGGCACTGCGGAAGCCTATCGGCCCGAGGGCTCGATGCTGGCCTCTGGCGTGCGTCCGGCGGCGACCGGCGACTATCAGGCCTGGACGCCCGGCAACTGATCAACAGGGCCGTCGCGGCGGCCCGGACAGGATTTCCATGATGATGCTCTTGCGCGCCGCGGCCCTTGCCGCGGCTTTCGTGATTCCGCTGTCGAGCGTGGCAACGCTTGCGGCGGGAGACGCCTTCGCGGAGGCCTGCGTCGCGCGCGGCAAGGCGAGCGTTTCGCACTGCGCCTGCGAATCGAAGCTCGCCCGCGCTTCACTGAAAGCCGGCGAGCAGGCAGCGATGATTCGCGCCATGAAGGGCGACACCGAGGGGTTCCGCACCGCCATCGCGGCGATGGGAACCGCGCCGGCGCAAGCGTTTGTCGGCAAGATGAAGAAGCTTCAGGCGCGCTCCGACGCGGAATGCCGCTAGCCTTGTTTCCGCCCAACGCCGCAGGCATCAGCAAGCTTCCGCGTTGCGCGTCGGCATGTTAAGCCCCGCGTCGCACATCCGGGACGTTCGCATGACTTTCAGGGCCAAGGCTTTTACCACCGCCGTTCTCGGCGCGACGCTGCTCGCCGGCGGCCTTCCGGCCCTTGCCGACAAGATCAAGCATCCGACGGCGGTGTTCGCCGGGCTCGACAAGATCACGGGCCGGATCATCACCTTCGATGTCGCGATCGACGAGACCGTGCAGTTCGGCACTTTGCAGATCACGCCGCGTGTCTGCTACACGCGCCCGCCGACGGAAGCTCCGCAGACCACCACCTTCGTGGAGGTCGAGGACATCACCACGACCAACGAGACCAAGCGGATCTTTTCCGGCTGGATGTTTGCGGCCAGTCCCGGCCTGCATGGCGTCGAGCATCCGGTCTATGACATCTGGCTGAACGATTGCCGCGGCGGCAAGGAGATCATCGCCACGCCGCCGGAGACGGCCGACCTCCGCGACGAGACGCCGCCACCGGCGACACCGCCGCAGCCACGTCCGCGTCAGGCCCGGCCGGTGACCCCGGGCGGCTCGCCGCAGACCGGCGCCGCGCCGGCGTTGGGCCAGGCGATTGAGGTCGGCCCGGCGCCGGGCGCTCGCCAGCCGGCCCAGCCATCGCCGCAGATCCTCGAGGCTCCGCGCAATTCGCCCCAGCCGGCGGCCCGCCAGCCCGCACAGCGCGAGCTGCCGGGCGGCCTGCTGCCGCCAGCCAATATTCCGAGCGCCCGCTAGGTCTTGAGGACGTCGAGCACCTGTGCGCCGCGCACGGTCTCGCCTTTCGGCCAGACGTTGAAGTCCGCCATGCGGCCGATCGCGTCGTCCAGCACGAGATGGTAGGCGTCGCGCGGGACCTCGATGGCCCCCAGGGTCGCCAGATGCGGCGTCACGAATTGCGTGTCGAGCAGGCTGAAGCCGCCCGCGCGCAGCCGCGCCGCCAGATGCATCAGCCCGACCTTGGACGCATCGGTCGCCCGGTGGAACATGCTCTCGCCGAAGAAGGCAGCGCCGATCTTAACGCCATACAGCCCGCCGACGCGCTCGCGTCCTGAAAACACCTCGACGGTGTGGACGAAGCCGAAGTCGAACAATTCGCGATAAAGCTTCCGGATACGCTGATTGATCCAGGTGTTGGGGCGGTCGGGAGTCATCGCCGCGCAGCCGTCGATCACGGCCTCGAAATCTTCGTCGATGCGGACGTCATAGACGTCGGCGCGAATTGTTCTCGCGAGCTTTTTGGAGACGATCATGCGGTCGAGCGGAAACACGCCGCGCATGTCGGGGTCGACCCAGAACAGCGTCGGATCGTCCGCCCCCTCGGCCATTGGAAACATGCCGATCGAATAGGCCCGCAGCAAAATCTGCGGCGTGATTTCGGCGGTCTGTCCGGAGCTCGACATAAGGGAAGGGTGGGGCGCGGCGCACGCGCCGTCAAGCGGAGCGGGGCGTGCTCCCTCTCCCGCGCTGCGGGAGAGGGAAACAGGGTGTCCTTACGGCTCCATCCCGCCGGTCGCCAGAAACTTCTCCAGCCAGTGGATGTCGTAGTCGCCGTTCTGCACGTCGGCGTTGCGCACGAGCGTGCGGAACAGCGGCAGGGTCGTGTCGATGCCGTCGACGATGAATTCGTCGAGCGCGCGACGCAGGCGCATCAGCGCTTCCGTCCGGTTGCGGCCGTGCACGATCAGCTTGCCGACCAGCGAATCGTAGTTCGGCGGGATCACATAGCCCTGATACACAGCCGAATCGACACGCACGCCGAGACCGCCCGG